>JAGNMT010000541.1 GCA_017991025.1 Verrucomicrobiales bacterium | reverse complement strand
GGTGGCCATCAAACCTGCCAGTTGGTTTCGTGCGTCAGTGTAGCTAATCGTTTGCATGGAGGAACCAATCTCGCATAGACAGAATTCTGTCAATCCTGCATTTCTGCCCAATGGCCTCAGTGGCAAGCTCAGCCACACGGGGTTGAAGGCGGCGAATGCAAATGCGTTGGGGTTCGCCATTCAGCAACTCGAAATCAATCCGAAAGAAATAGCCGTCTTCCTCCCCGCGCGAAGCTTCGGGGAAAGAGGATCCTGCTAAGTGAATGGCCCTTTCCGAATCAATCAGGTGCCTTCTTCCGGTGCCGCCGCGGGTGAGGCTGGCTTCCGGGGCTTCGCAGCGGCCTCGTTCAATTTGCCGAGATACTCGGGAAGCTCGACGCCGACATTCTTGGCAAGTTCGTGCAGGGGTGGAATAGAACCGGCGAGACCGGAAAGGAATCCGGCCGTGCTGCCTTTGCCGCCTTCAGCTCCCTGACCGCTGTCCCAGACCGTGATCTTGTCGATCTTGAGGTGGGCGATCGCCTGGACTTGCTCGCGGATAAGTTGCGGAAGCAATTCGGTGACGAGCATTTGCTGGGCTCCGGTGGTGCCTTCGCAGGTCGCAATGAGGTCTTTGAATCCTTTCGCTTTTCCGGCGAGAACGGCCTGGGCTCCGTCCGCTTCCGCGAGGAGTCGCGCTTTCAAACCTCCGGCCTCCGCCTGCTTCACGAGCGTGATCCCGTCCGCTTCGGCCTGCTTCTCGGCGCGGACCGCGTCAGCTCTACCCTGCTGAATACGCCGCACTTTCTCCGCTTCGGCATCGGCTTCGACGATCTGGCGTTCTTTGGCGATCTGGGCGGGAACGACGATGTTGGCGTATTGGGAGGATTTGTCGCGCTCGGCCCGTTGCTGTTCGGCGCGTCCTTCGGCGACATAGGCTTCTTCGAGGACTTTTGCCTGGGCGACTTTCTCGGCGGCGGTGGCGAGGCGTTCCGCTTCGGCCTGGGAACTGCGGCGCTCGGCATTGGAATTGGCAATCTCCATTTCGGCGTTGTTTTCCCCCCGGGTCGCTTCGGCATTGGCGGTCGAGACGGCGATACGCTTATCCCGCTTCGCGACAGCGGCCCCGATCTCTCCATCACGGTCGGCCTGGGCGACTTTGATCTTGGCTTCGGCGATGGCCTTGGAGGCGGCCTCCTGTCCGAGCGCGTCGATGTAGCCGGAGGCGTCGGTGATGTCCTGCACATTCACGTTGATGAGGCGCAGACCGACCTTCTTGAGTTCGACTTCGACCCCGGTGGAAATGTTGGCGATCAGCTTGTCGCGGTCCGCGTTGATCTCCTCGATGTCCATGGTCGCGATGACGACGCGCATTTGGCCGAAGATGATGTCCTTCGCGAGTTCGTTGATGTGGGGCTGCGTGAGGCCGAGGAGACGCTCGGCGGCGTTTTCCATCACGCCCGGTTCCGTCGAGATCCCGACCGTGAAGGTCGAAGGAGTGTTAACACGGATGTTCTGTTTCGATAGGGCACCCTCCAGTTTGATGTCGATGGGGAGGGGGGTCAGGGTGAGGAACTGGTAGTCCTGAATGATGGGCCAGATGAAGGCAGCGCCGCCGTGATAACACTGCGCTGATTTGCCGGCACCGACTTTTCCGTAAACCACGAGGATGCGGTCGGACGGGCATTTTTTGTAGCGCGTCGCGAGCGCGACGATCACCGAAAAGAAGATGGCGACGATGGCACCGACGAGGATGAGGTATTCCATGGAGAGGGGGAGTTAAACGTGGAGTGATTCGACGAGGAAAGTGGACTGGCCGATGGTTTCGAGGACGCGCACCTTCGTGCCGGGTGACAGGGGGGATTTGCCCTTTTGCAGGGCTTCGGCGACGCTCAGGCGTCCCTGGATCATGACTTCAATCTGGCCGCTGCCCTTTTGACCGGCGGGGATGGTCACATAAACGGTGGCGATTTCGCCGACAGCACTGGCGTAGATGAGCGACCCGCTGCTTTGCAGGCGCAGGAGCGAGGTCATGAGCAGGAAGATCCCCAGCATGAGCAATCCTCCCGTCCCGAGACCGATGGCGATTGCCGCAGCGAGACTGAGGCCCGCTTTGAGGGCGATGACCCCGGCCCAGCCGAAGCCAAGGAAAAAGGCAGTGATGCCGCGAAATGAGAAAATGCCAAGTCCCGAGCTGTGATCTCCGACGCTGGAAAGGTCGGTGTGATCATCCATCCCCGCAAAGAGGAGAAGCCCCATCTGGATCACAAGGCTGAACAGGGAAATAATGCCGATCCCGTAAAAGATTTGCAGTTCCAGATCGAGCGCCTGCCACCAGAGTTCCATCATTGGCCCCATACTTAGCCAAACGGGCCATGCTTGGCAAGGAGAACCGTGTGGAATTTGTCAGGCAGAGCCGATCCGACAGAATTTCCCGTCGCAAAAGCCGGGAGATGCGGCGGAGTATCCACCGCATCTCCTTAAGCGGAATTACTTGACCTTTACGTCAATCTGCTTCGGCTTCTTCGCTTCACTCTTTCCGAGTCGAATATGGAGAAGCCCCTCGTTGAATTCAGCGGTCACCTTATCGGGATCGGCGTCGTCCGGCAGCGAGAAGGTTCTCAGGAAACTGCCGTAGCTGCGCTCAACGCGGTGATACTTTCTTCCCTTTTCCTCCTTTTCGAACTTTCTTTGACCTTTGACTGAAACGATCCCATTCTCGACAGTCACTTTGACATCCTCTTTCTTCACTTCAGGCAGTTCAGCCGTGATCAGATATTCGTTGTTGTCTTCGGATATATCGACCGAGGGAGCCCAGTCGGAGACAACGAATGACTGTTGCCCGGTTTTGGAGTGCACGGATTCACCTTGTCGCAAAGCACGCACTACACGATCCTGAATGTCCTCCAGTTCACGGAGGGGATTCCATAGGTTGATTGAGTTCATTTTTAATTAATCGGACGGGAGTTTGGATTCACTCTCATTCGCCGCCCGTCCGTAGCTGCGATTTCGAGTGGCCGACCGAATCACGACTTCATTCCAATGAATCGTCACGGTGGACGACTTATTTTCCGCATGAACTTTGCCATTCTCTTAATTGGTTTGTGATCAATGATATACGTCTTTTTGGTTGATCGGAAAGTGTCACATTGGCCAAATTTTGAGTGTCAATATTCCCTGTTCTGCGCCATTTTGACGCGGAGTGTCTCCCGGATTTCCGTCTCTTCAGGAGGCCTGTCTTAAAACATCTCCATCTGCCCGTCCTCCTCCTTTTCCAGTGATCGAAAACGAACGCCTGCTCCGATTAGCCGCACCGATTTTCCTTCTCCTCGTGCCCAGGCCTCTGCGAGCAGTTCCCGCA
>JAGNMT010000540.1 GCA_017991025.1 Verrucomicrobiales bacterium | reverse complement strand
GGCAAAGAACTTTCAGTTGTCATCGTAGGGAAGTTACGAGATACCCTGATAATTGAGAGAAAATCCGATAGCCAACGGTTTCAAATTCCAGTTCACTCACTAAGCCTAAAAGATCGATTTTTCGTTTTACGCCTTCCCGAGCGGGCGGCACCCGAAATTCCAAAAGTGCAGCCGATCGAGGTCAAAGAACCAGAAGACCAATATGTGACGAACCGATTGCTGGCAATCGAAGGACTTAAGAAGAAGGCCGAGTTGTATGAAAAAGAGATCGGTTCTGGTACTCTAAATGATCTCTTACAGCGCAGCCGAATCGAAGAATTGGAGGGTGTAAACAAGGAGATCAGATCCCTTGAAGTTGCAATCGAGACATACAAGTATCGAAACCATACGCGATTCTAAGGGACAGACAAATTCTCCCTACCGGTGTAATAGTCGTTATCCGTCCATACCCTACAGCGTTTTGATGTTTCCCTCCCGGGCGATAAATTTTCTGTCCCTTGAAATTTCCAGGTTTTATCGACTTGGATGGATTCGGTCAATACAATCTGGCAGAGATTTGAGATCCTTTCCAATTCTTCCTCCCTTTTTGATGCGCGCGAGCGATGGGCGATTCAACCCTCTTGAGTCCTCGAACAGACCCTGTCTATTCCGCTTCCCCGGAACCTCATCGTCCCGCCGCGTAGCGCGGATAGGGACTATCGCGAGGGCGAGGTCCGTGAGATTGCGGATCCGGAAGTTCCTGCAAAGAAAGCTAGGCCCGGGTTTGCCCGGCGCTCCCTTGTGAAATTTTTCACAATCCCCCCTTGCTCCAGACTTTTCGAGGCGTAACCTGTCCCTAACTGACGCCAACCAGAGTAACGACCATGCCGGAGACGATCACGCAACACGCCGCCTACGATTCAAAGATCGAGGGCAACATCATCTTCACGAAAGCCGACGCGGCGATCAACTGGATGAGAAAGAACTCCCTCTGGCCCATGCCAATGGGCCTCGCCTGTTGTGCCATCGAGCTGATGGCCTCGGGTGCCTCCCGTTTCGATATCGCCCGATTCGGTGCCGAAGTCATGCGTTTTTCGCCCCGCCAGAGCGATGTCATGATTGTCGCGGGGACCGTCACTTACAAAATGGCACTCGCCGTAAAACGAGTCTGGGACCAGATGCCCGAACCGAAGTGGTGCATCGCGATGGGGGCCTGCGCCTCCTCCGGCGGCATGTATCGCAGCTACGCCGTTCTGCAGGGAATCGATCACCTCATTCCCGTCGACGTCTACGTTTCAGGATGCCCTCCCCGTCCCGAAGCATTGCTCGAGGGGCTTATGCGGCTGCAGGAAAAGATTTCGAAAGAAGGCTCCAGCGTAGCCCATTTCAAAAAAGAAAAAGCCGTCTGATCCCGACTCCTGCTCGTCACGTCATGACCTCCATTCTCTCCATCCTCAAGAACCGCTTCAGCGGAGCGATCCTCAATACGGTCGAATTCCGCGGCGAACAGACCGTCATCGCCGAAAAGGCGAGGGCAAAAGAGATCATCAAATACTGCCGCGACGAACTCGGCTTTGACTATCTCATCGACATCAGCAGTATCGACCATCTCGGCGAAGAGCCGCGCTGGGAAATAGTCTACGAACTGTATGCCTTGGGGAATGGTGCCCGACATCATCTGCGTATCAAATACAAGCTCGTCGAAAGCGACAAAGCCGACTCTGTGTCCGACATCTGGCCCACCGCAGGGTGGCACGAGCGTGAGATCTACGACATGATGGGCATCGAGTTCAACGGTCTCGAGGACCATCGCCGTATCCTCATGTGGGAGGGATATCCCTACTTTCCCCTTCGGAAGGATTTCCCGCTCGCAGGTCGTCCCAGCGATATGCCCGACGTCGCTTTCACGAATCGCGCGCCCCTCGCCGGAGGTCCTTTCGTCACGTCGCCGACTTCGGCCAGCACCGTCCATCGTGAGCCACGCTCACGTGAAATGGATTGATTCCGCGCTCGTTCGAGCGGAACGGACGATCTATGAACTGGCTGCTTGAGCAATGGCATTGGCTGCGCGGACAGGACTACCTATTCGCCTGGATTGGCGGACTTTCCCTTCTCACTGTGATCGTGAGTTTCATCACCGTTCCCATGATTATCCGGCGGATTCCCCACGATTATTTTCTTGAGACAAGTGAAGCCGCTGAGAGAATCCGGCAACAGCATCCGGTTATGCGGATTTCTTTCCTCATTCTCAAGAACCTGCTCGGGGCAATCCTCGTAACGGGCGGCCTCATTATGTTTGTGACGCCCGGACAAGGCATTCTCACGCTGCTAATCGGGCTGCTCCTGTTGAATTTCCCGGGCAAAAGGCGGCTCGAAATCCGGCTCATCCGCATGAAACCGTTGAAACGGGCCGTTGATTGGATACGGCACAAGGCAGGGCACCGACCTATTGTGTTGCCGGAAGAGTAGGACCGTGAACCCGCCACGATCGGACCATTCTTCATTCTTAAAACTCGACACGGTCAGGTCATCCATGCAACCCTGTCGAATGAGGCTCTGGTTTAAAATTCTGCTCTGCGTTCTTGTCATCACCCTTCTCGGAGGAGCCGGGGCGGTTTTTACAAGTGGTTCTCTCAAAGACTGGTATGCCGGTCTCGAAAAACCGCCGGGCGTTCCGCCGAACTGGCTCTTTGGCCCGGTCTGGACCGTGCTCTACGCAATGATGGGCATTTCCCTGGCGCGGGTCTGGCACTTCGTGCCGACCGGTCCGGCGAAAACACGGGCTCTTGTCCGCTTTGCCATTCAGATGATTCTTAACCTGACCTGGACGCCTGTCTTTTTCGGAGCGCATCTTCTCGCGCCGGCTCTCGCGGTGATCGTCTTCCTCTGGATCATGATTCTCCTAACCATCTTCGCCTTTAAGCCGCTCGACCGTATCGCGGCGATGCTGCTGGTCCCCTATCTCGTCTGGGTCAGCTACGCGACCTATTTGAATGCGGGCTATCTAGCTCTGAATTAGAAAAAGTGCTCATTCTCTTCACACCACCTACACAGAATCCAAACGGAACGGGTTAAACACCTTGATCCCAGGTCGCGTAAAGTCCTTTTCGTTTCCCGTAACCACGGTAAGGCCGTGCCTCCTTGCTGTGGCCGCGATATAGCCGTCTTCCACGGGCATTCGGTGGCCGGACTTTTCCAGAAGAATCTCCTGGTCTGCCCAGGCGTGAGCGACTGAAACATTAGAGCATTTTAAATAAAACTGTAGCCATTTTTTAGATAGGAGTTACCATGTTCGGCATGGCAACTCTTTCTTTAGATCTCCGTGAACGCATTCTTAGCGCTTATGACAAAGGGGACGGTACTCGA
>JAGNMT010000539.1 GCA_017991025.1 Verrucomicrobiales bacterium | reverse complement strand
ATCTCGATGGGGGGATAGGACCCGTTTCCGGCCTTCCCACTTCTCTATTTGCCAGCAACGCACTTCCGTGAAACAGCGCACTCGTGTAATCGTGCTATTATGAACGTAACCGTTAAGATCGATGATCGTCTCGTCAAAGTTGCCCGGCATCGAGCGGTAGATTCAGGTTTTTCGCTTTCCGGCTGGTTGGCGCAATTGATCAAGCGTGAGATCGCTTCGGAACGCGGAGAAACGAGTCCCAAACCGCTTTGCCTCCTTGAGGCTCTCGGGGACGAGTCGCTGGCCGAAATCGAGTTTACCTTACCCCGCCTGTCAGGTGAACCGCAGGAGATCCGGTTCGACGAACCATGATGTTGCTCGACACAAACGTCCTCTCTGAACTTCGCAAGGCGAGCCGTTGCGATCCAGCGGTGGCCGCCTGGCAACAGACGCAGGCACTTGATCGGCAATTCGTGAGTGTGATCAGCCTGCTCGAACTCAAACTCGGGATCGAACTGGAACCCCGGAAGAATGTGGAGTCCACCACTCGCCTGAAACTTTGGTATGAAGGTCGAGTCAAATCTACGTTCCAGGACCGTATTCTGCCGGTGGACATTACTGTTGCCGAAGCCTGCGCCAACCTTCACGCGGAGCGCACTCGCCCGTATCGGGATTCCCTGTTAGCCGCGACGGCTCTCGTTCACGGCTTGGTTGTCGTGACCCGCAACGCGGCCGACTTTGCAGACACCGGCTTAGTTGTCGTTAACCCATGGGATCACTCAATTCAATCGAATGAGTGATAAAGTGCCCGCAAACATGGATTGACCTACGCCCCATATTCTGCCAGCCTCGCGGTATGAACCGCCGTACTTTTGTCCACTCCTCCGCCGCTCTGGCGGCCGCACTGCCCAACGTCTCCTTTGCGACACCTGCCGAACGCAAATTCACCCTCGCCCTAACACCCGGGAGCATCGGAGTGAGTGTCAAAAATCAGCGCGAACTCAACGACCTCGCTTTTCGCCACGGCTTTGAATCGGTCGAGCCACGCGGAGAGGAATTCGCCACAATGACCCCGGCCCAGATCGAAGAAGTCATCGCTGATCGGGTCGAAAAAAAGCTAGCCTGGGCGGCGACAGGATTGACGGTGGAGTTCCGCAAGGATGAGGCTGTTTTCCGTGAAGGTTTGTCCGCCCTCCCTGCTATCGCGGCGGCCTTGCAAAAAGCAGGAGCGACCCGCATCGGCACCTGGCTCTCCCCCAGCCACGATGAACTCACCTACCGGAAAAACTTCGAGCAGCACGCGACCCGTCTCCGCGAAGTCGCCAGGGTTCTCGGGGATAACGGGCTCCGTCTCGGCCTCGAATACGTCGGGACTCAACTCCTCCTCGTGGGACGCCGCTATCCCTTCCTCCACACCCTTGCCGAGACCCGGGAACTCATCGCCGGGATCGGTTCGGACCATGTCGGGCTCGTCCTCGACTCGTGGCACTGGTGGACCGCTGGCGACACCGCAGAAGACCTCCTTTCGCTCCAGAACAAGGACGTCGTGAGTGTCGATCTGAACGATGCCCCTACCGGCCTTGAGAAGAAAGATCAACTCGACAACGCACGCGAACTCCCCGCCGCCACCGGCGTGATCGAAGTGGCACCCTTTGTGAACGCCCTCAAGCAGATAGGCTACGACGGTCCGGTCCGGCCCGAGCCATTCAACAAAACCCTCAACGCCCTCGAAAACGAAGCCACCTGCGCCGCAACGATCACGGCGATGAGACGGGCGGTGGAGTGATATAGCGCCGCACCAATTAATTCACCCAAATAAGAATGGGCAGAGTTCCGGCGGCGACGGCGGTATCGCCCGATTTTAATGGGCTTTCAACCTTTGCCTCAGCAGTCAGCGGCATACGTTCGGATCGCCCGACCGTGGCACCCTCGAGATTGAGAAGAACCTCTTCGCGAGTGGCATGCCAGGCCGCGAGAATGCTCGGTGCTCCGGGTTTCTCGGGGGCGAACTCAAAGAGGTAGCCGTCCTTCTCGGACTTCAAAATCGCCCGGCTAAAGCGGTAGTCGGCGAGATGTTCGAGCATCCACGCGATGGCATGGTAGCCGGGTTTGGGCTGGAAGTTTCGCGTGAGGCCCGAGCAGGCGTGAAAGGCGGGTTTGTCCTCGTCATTGAAGAAATAAACAAAGGCTTTATCGATACCCATTTCGGCAAAGAGGAAGTAGCTCCGCACGAGCCACATCGCCTGCTCCTCATCGGTGCAAGTGATGAACTTTGCCATGTCGCCTTTCGGATCTGGCTTTTGCGTGCTGCAATCCCAGCCGAACTCACTGACCCACATCTCGCGGCCTATGGCATGCGCATCACGCCAGTCTATCATGTCCTGAATCCGGCTGAGGTAGGGAACCGTGGAGTCCTCCGGATAGCTCCGTCGCCAGGTCGGCCACCCATCCTTGATGGCATAACGATGGATGCGCAGCACGTCGATTAATGGCATCTGCGGCGTGAAAATATCCGCCCCTTTCCAGTAGCGGTCACTACCCCCGGCTTCGGTGTTGCAGGTTGCAATTTTGAGCCGGGGATTGCCTTCACGTATGCCGGCGGCCATGGCTTTGAAGATACGCAGGTAGGTGGCATCATCGATATGACCGGGCTCATTGCCGATTTCGACACAATCCACAAAGGGATACTTTCCACCGGGACCGAAGTTTTCGGCGAAGCCCTTCGCGTAGGCCCTGGCATCACGCTCGATGTCTTTCCAGTCTTCCCCCTTCATGTCATCAAAGATAAGGCAGACACTGATGCTCAGGCCCTCGTCATGCCAGGAGCGATAGACCTTTTCCCACGAGACACGGTTCTTCGCGAAGGGCCATTCCGGCATCACCGAGGTGTCCTTATCGAGATCCCACCGCACCGGATGGTAGTCGCGCACGACACGACACACGGGTTGATAGAGTTCCGGCTTGAACTGCACCGTGTGGCCGCAGAGGCCGACAAAATCACGAAACAAGGGACGCTGCGGCGATTGGGCGGGGGCGCTGTGAGCCAGTGTAAGAAACAGTGCAATGGTGAGGCGGAGGAGCATGAGCAAATACATCTCCCACAAATTCAGAAAACTCATCGCTTTTTTCCTAATCCCGAATTGACTACATCATCCGCATGAAAAATGTCTTTAAAATCGGCTGTCTCTGCCTGCTTGGTCTCGGAGGATTACTGGTTGTCGCACTACTCTTTCTCGCCTGGCGTGCCGAGCCATTACTAAGCACCACCGAAGCCCTCGCCACAGTGCCGGAATCCGAGCGGGCCGCCCTGCAACAAATCACAACACTGGCGAAAATGGAACCTGCCGCGTTGCGAAACATTAATGGGTATGAC
>JAGNMT010000538.1 GCA_017991025.1 Verrucomicrobiales bacterium | reverse complement strand
GCGACGTCCTCGTCGATGTTCATGTAGCCGTATTCGAAGTAGGGGGTCCGTACGGGGCCGGATTCGACCACGCCCTTGGCGATGGGTTCCTTGGAGCTGCCCCACGACGTGCCGGCGGAATTGCCGGAGTTTTGGGAGTCGTTGATTCGGTCCGTGGCACGGTTCGAGTTCCGGTAGCCCGCGTTCTGCGAGGAAGGGCTGCCTTCGGTGAGGGAGCCGGTGGGAGCGTGTTGCTGTGCATGTGCGATCCCAGCCCCGAAAAGCGAGGCAACTGCCATGACGGTTGCGATCTGTTTGTTCATCAAGTCTGCTAGGTCTGAGGTTAATTCAGCGGAAATATACTAGATTCATCGACATACAAGGTTTAGGGCAGGATTGTCAAATTTTTTTGCATAAGGAAGAACCAGTGGAAGTACCGTGCAATTTGTCGGCAATTTGCCGGGGCCAGGTTACGTAATCTGCCTTTAAAATTCTAAAAATAGGAAATTTGATGATTTCCGTCCTGCTTTACCGATTTCGAATTTTGGGAGCACGCCCCTTCTCCGGCTCGCACGGGCCCGGATCCGCTAAGAAATCCACCCTACTGACTCGAGCCTCGGCCAGCCGTAAAACTTCCACCTCGCAAGCATCCCCTCCGATCCCGTCAACTTAATGCGTAAAACTCTGGCATTCAGGGGCAAACGCCCGAATCGACTGAGCCCGCTGCATCGCTTCGTAAAGGCTTGCGATGGGCTTCATAAAGTCGTAAGCTTCGGTTTGCGATGAAAAAGGCCATGATGAGACGGATTGCTTGGGTCGGGTTGTTGATTTCGTTTTTGACTCCGGTGCTTCAGGCCCAGTTTCATGCGAAAAACCCGACCGGTCAGACGGGCGTGAATCAGCAGGCCGTCAACTCGGCGCAACAGCAGTCTGCGGCAAGAGCGGGTGGATCATCCCCGCTTGGCGTCGGCGGCGGCATCGGCGGCGGGGACATGGTTCTTCCCGAGGGACAGCGCCAAGCCTTGAGCCAGTATGGTGTAAAACTTGGCGAGATGTCCGGGAAAAACGTGGATATCTGGGGGAGGGCGATTCATCACACGGACGGCTCCTACACCGAGTCAAAACAGGACAATGTAACGAACACCCTTTTGCAGACCACGCTGAGCAAAAACGGCACCAGGCTACAAACCCGGATGATCACGCTCGATCAAATGGGGAGGCCTTCCGAGGCGATGATCTATGACGGTCGTGACCAGTTTAAATATCGTGGTATCCAGATTTACGACACCTTCGGACGCTTTGCGGAGGAGCAAATCTACGATGTTAAGGGAACGCTGATTCGTCGAAAAATTCAGGAATACACGCCTCAGGGAGAAAAGCGTCCTGTCCATAGTGTGGACTATGTCGCCAACGTTCCGGAAGACCTCAAGCTCGTCATCACGCGCGAGAGCGAGAATCCTACCGCGGTCCAGCCCCCACCCCAGGAGAAGAAGCCCCGAACGGGCCTTTTTAGTGGCAAAAAGGATGCTCCGCCATCGAGTTCGCCCCCTCTCGCAGAAACTGGCACGACCGCCCCGGGTCCGCCGATGCAGGGCGAGATTTCGTCGCCAGGCACTGCTCCCCAGGCGCCGAAAAAAGGCCTCAATATCGGTCGCCTTTTTAGCGGGAAGAAACAGCAATAACATCCGGGCGTTACCTCGTGAAATCGCTCACTCCGATCCAGTCTCTTCTCCTTCTCATCCTCATCAGCGTGGCGATCGGAGGATGGTTCTACGGTATCTATTGGAAGCGCGTCGCTTCGGGAGATCTGTTCACGGTCGACGAAAAAATGACGATTCGTCTGCAGGAACAGATCGAGGCACTCAGTAACGAGAACACTGAACTCAGGGCGAGAATCAATAACCTCACCGGAGAGTCAGATAGGACGGCCATTACGCCACCGGAGCCGGGCCCTCTACTGCCCGGGCGTCCACAAAAAGTGGAGACGCACTGACATCCCGGAGATAAATAACCCTCAGAACTTGGTCTCGGTATAGCCCTCTACATCGGGCTTAAAAAGACCCGCTGGTAACGGCGGATTGGTTTGAACCTGATTGAAGACTGTCTGAACGCTGGAGCCGTCCTCTAGATCGATCTCGATGCCGAGAAGGCGAAAATGGGTCGAGTCGACTACGAACGTCAGGGTGCTCACTCCCCGCCCCCCCTCTCCCAGTGGCCGGGTGATGATGCGTTGTGTATTCCCCTGCGGTCGAGTCTCCAACACCCGGTATTTTTGCTTAAACTCGGTCAAAGTTCGCGGAAATCCGTTAGCCAGAGCCGCCATTCCCGGTGCCCCTCCTGAGCCGGCCGGACGAACTTCGAACTTTTTCATCGGCGTGCGGACAATCAGAATATTTTTGCCAAGGCTTACGACAATCGTCTGTGCCGGGTCGCCTGTCTGCCAGCGGAACTGATCGCCGCCGTAGTCGAGCCAGAGCGTTCCATCCTGGCGAACCGGAATCTTAACAGAGCGCATCGTTCGGGTCTGCGTGAAATCGATCTTCAGAGCATTGACCCCCGAATTGGCTGCCAGCCAACGCTGGACAATTTCCATATTAGGCTCACTCGACTGAACTCCCGCCGGGAGAACGTCGAAGATCACAAACACACTGAGGATCAGAAAGAACCGAGACAAAGAAATCATGATATTTGCTAATATATATCGAAATTTCAGATTTTCAAAGCATAAACCGAACTCCCCATCGCCAGATTTGCCCCCGGCTCTCAACGCGCCAATCGATGAATCCAGCGATACCAATGGGGCAGGAGCCAGATGGAAACGAACATATTCACAAAAATACCCAACCCACAGACGATTCCAAGGCTCGCGAGCCCGTAGGCGGAAGCCGTCGCAAGCGAGCCGAACCCGATCGCCGATGAGATCCCGCAAAAAATCAGGGCCTTTCCGATACCCCGTTGGGCCGCTGCGACGTCACCTCCGGATCGACGCAGGGTCAGAATCATGTGAATGCCGTAATCCAAACCGGTGCCGAAGAGGAGGGGAATTCCACAGACATTAAAAGAGTTCCAGCTCATCGGAGTCCAGACTGTCGCAAGGATCATGATGGAGGTCACGAAGATCAAGGTAAAGAGACTGAGCACGAGGTCGCGCCACGAGCGAAAAACGACAGTAAGCATTAATGAAAGGATCGCCATCATCGGAAGAAAAACGTAAGTGACGTCGCCGCGAATACGCTCATTCAGGGCAGTGCCGAGTGAGCCGAGGCTGGCCACCACTGTGTTCTCATTGCAGATTGCGGCGACCCAAGCCCGGTCAAGGGGCTGCGCCGGCTTCACTGTCGCAAGCGCCGCATAAGTTCCGTCTTTAGTCGCAA
>JAGNMT010000537.1 GCA_017991025.1 Verrucomicrobiales bacterium | reverse complement strand
CTCCCAATCCGAATGCGCCGGTCTTCGCCGACATCACGGAAGATGTGAATTTCGACGGCAAGGCAAGGACTGATGACGGACGCTATGTCGCGATCAATGGACGGCTCGTCGTGACGACTCCGGCTGAGGGGCGCCGCATCCAGCAACTCTGGACCATGGAGGAATTCGGGACTGACTTCATTTTGAAACTGGAGTTCCGTGCAACGCCCAATGCGGACAGCGGCGTTTTCATCCGGCAACCGCAATTGCAGTGCCGCGACTTTCCGCTCGCCGGGCCGTACAAGGAACTGAAGAACTACAAAGCGCAGGATTGGAATGAACTTATCGTTACCGTCACGGGAGGCACGGCTCTGGCGACCTGCAACGGGGAAGTGCTCGAAGCGGCGATGCCGGTTCCGGCGTCAGGTCCGATCGGGCTTGAGGGCGACCGGGGTCAGATGGAGTATCGTCGTATTCGCCTCAAGAAGTCGAATTGAGGTTTCGATTTTCTGTTTATGAAACCCATCGTAACGGTTGGCAGTACGACAACTCCGGACGGTTCAAAGTTTACCCTTCATCAACATGACGGGGACTTTTTCCTCCGGCTCAACGGAACGCAGCTGATGAGTTCGACCTGGACATTGTCCGAGCGGCTTCTCGCTGATTACGCATGTCCTGACAAAGCCCCCATCAAAATGAGACGGGTTCTCATCGGAGGGCTTGGTCTCGGTTTCAGCTTGAAGCGTGTCCTCGAACTCGTTGGCGATGATGCCGAGGTCGTCGTCGCGGAGCTGCTTCCGGAAGTGATCCGCTGGAATCGGGAGCTGCTCGGTGATCTCAACGGGCATCTCATGGATGACTCGCGCGTAACTATCTTCGAAGGCGATGTCTACGATTGCATTCATCGCGCCGCCGAGGGTAGTGATGAGAAATGGGATGCCATCCTTCTCGACACCGACAATGGTCCGACTTCACTCGTGCAGCCGCAGAATCGACGCATATACGGACGCAGCGGCTTTGCGATGATCTGGGGTTCACTTAGTCCGGGCGGACGTGTCGCTTTCTGGGCGGCGGCGGTCGAACCCGGGTTTGAACGGAAGCTCCGCCGCGATGGCTTTGTCACCGAGAGCTATTCGATCAAGGCACACGAGCGGGCGAAAAAGCCGGTTCACTGGATCTATGTAGGCCAGCGGCCGGTGCATACCGGTGAGGGCAAATCCATCGATGTGGCAGCCCCTGTTACTCCGACACCGGCGGTGGTGAAAGCAGCCCGAAAGCCGAAAAAGCGATGGTATTGAGCGGCTCGCGCTTTTAGTGTTGGGAAATCTTTTTCATGAAACTTCATCAGAATCAACTCTGGCGTCAGGGCGCGGATCATTACCGCATCGTTCATCTCGAGCGCTTGTGGGTCGATTACAAAAAACTCGATCCCAATGATCCCGAGGCCGGCACGCACCATCAGGTCTCGAAGAAGGAATTTTGCCGGATGATCAAAGGAGCCGTTGAGGTAAAACCTTCGGCGAACTAGCCTCCTTAGAGCAAGCTTGACGGGGCGGTGCCGGGTCTTCCGAAGGCAGGCGGAGCGCCCGCCCTACAGATCACCCCCAATACGCCGCGATCTTCCACTTCAGGAAATCGACGCTTCTCGCGAGCTGCTCCATGCCGTCGACGCCGTCTTCGATGCTGATCCAGCCGTCGAAGCCCTTGCTCTTCAGTTCGGAAAAAATCGCGTCATAGTCATTGAGCCCCTTCCCGATCTCGCCGTGGCGGAGGCGCTTGGCGTAGCCGGTGGCTCCACCCTCCTCGCGCCGTAGATCCTCGATCGTGCCCTCGGCAAGGTAGCGATCGCTCGCGTGCATGGTCACGACGCGATGGGAAATACGTTTCAACAATTCGATGGGATCCTCGCCCGCCAGGTAGGTGTTGCTCGGGTCGTAGTTGACCCCGAAATTCGGATGCTCGATCGCGTCGACGAGTTGACAGAAAACGTCCATTTTCTGGGCGAATTCGGGATACTCCCAGAAGTCGTCCTTGTAGTGATTCTCGATGATGAGGGTGATGCCGCGCTCGGCCGCGTAGGGGAGACAGGCCTGGATGGACTCGGCGGCGAGTTTGACGCCTTCGTCAATGCTCAGTTCGGGACGGCGCTGTCCGCTGAGGACACGGCAGTAGGAACCGCCGAGGGTGTGGGTCATGTCGATCCAGCGTTTTTGTTTGGCGATCTCGTTCTCGCGAAAGGCCGCGTCGGGATGGGTGAAGTCGGGCGAGCAGCACATCATCGGGATGACCTTGCCGGTGTCCTCGACCTGTTGGCGGAAGAGCGGCCAGTTCGATTCGTCGGCCATTTCGAGAAAGCCCGCATACCATTCGAGTCCTTGAACGTCTAGGGTCGAGGCGAGGGAGATCCATTCGGAGACGGTCATGGTACCATCTTTGCAGAGGGCTTGCATGAAGGCTTTGGGGAAGGCGGCGAGGCGGGGCATGGTGGAGGAGGTGTTGAGGATTCGGAGCGAAGCGTAGAAAGGGGGAACGGAGTGAAGTCAATTGAGGTGTTGAGGCTGTTACAGCTTTGTGCCACTGACCTTTGTCCAGGGGGTGAAGGCACCCATGGCGTGGTGTTGCACTTTGCGTTTCCAGATCTTGTTTCCGCAAAAGGCGAAAAGAGTGTTCATTTCCTTTCCGCCGAGGCAGACGCCGGTGACGCGGCTGCGGTCGGGGACGGGAAGGATCACCTGCGTCGGGCCATCGTCGGCGCTGATCTGGACACCGCTACGGGTCGCGATGAACTGGCGGCCTTCGAGCGAATAACAAACGCTCTCGGGACCCGCGTCATCATCCCAATCGGCGACATGGAGGTGGAAAAAGCGCTCTTTGTTCGCGAGGGTGCCATCTTTGTTGATCTGATAGGACCAGACCCATTTGGAATGTCCTTCGGCGACTGAGAGCAGCCACTGATCGGGTCGATAGGCCATGCCGGTGGCGAATTTGATGCCCGAATCGACCTGGGTCTTTTTCCCGTCTTTGACGAACCAGACGGTTCCCGGTGCATTGGGCTTGTCGCCGTTGGTCGTGACATAAACTCCGCCGCCTGGAGTCGCGAGGATGGAATGGCCGGGGATGTCGTCCATCACGATCCTGCCAACCCCTGCCGTATCGTAGCTCATGAGCTTGCCGGACTTTTCAGAAATAGTATAAAGCGTGCCGTCCGCGCCGATGGAGACGCAATGGGCTTGTCCGGCATCGCCGACGAACTTGCTCACCGATCCGTCGAGTTCGATGCGGTGGATTTTGTTGTTCGAGGTGTCGGCAAAAAACACTTCACCCGCCGCGTTGCATGCCGGACCGCGCGTGCTCTTGAATCCCTCCGCGACGAG
>JAGNMT010000056.1 GCA_017991025.1 Verrucomicrobiales bacterium | reverse complement strand
ATGACGGCGACTTTGATTTTTTCCTCTTTCATGAGCTGTCCAGCATGACACAAAATCCAAGCGCGTCTAAAAAAGTTCTGATCTCCCGCTTAATTTTTTAAAAGACATGCCACTTGCGGAACCTCGTTTTTCGTTCACACTATGCGCTCTTCGGTTTTCGGACTGCGGAATGTCAACGGGACGTGGCGCAGCCTGGTAGCGCACCACACTGGGGGTGTGGGGGTCGCAGGTTCAAATCCTGTCGTCCCGACCACTTTCGCTTTCGCGGAAGTGGTCGATGAATGGGGCAGGTGTGCCTCTACCCGGGGGGATCAACCTCATTCAATCGTGCCCTCTGAACAATCAGGGCTCCGCGAGGCACCTCCTGAATATTATGGAAATTATAAAATTAATCTTGCGGAATCGCTTCATTTTGTTATAATTTCCATAACACAAACAACAGGGTGCCTGAGAAACACCCATCAGCCACTGCGGTGGCTTAACGTCACGGCCCTACCCGCCGTGGCATTCCGGGAAAGAATTTTAACCAAATGAAGCGGATAGCATCAGTGCTTGCTGCCACCACACTCTTAGCGGTGTGGCTGGATGCGGGCCAGTTTGGGACGGGCTTCGCCATCAGTCCCAAAGGCTACCTGGTGACATGCCACCATGTCGTCCGCGACGCCGAGCGGATCATCATTCATGTCGACGGAGGGTATCTGGAAGCCAAAATCGTAGCCCTCGATCCTCGCAATGACCTCGCGATTCTAAAAGTAGAAGAATGGTCCGGACGCTACCTCGGGCTCACGCCATCCAGCGAAGTCACTCAGACCTCAGGAGTTCTCGCCGCCGGTTTTCCTGATCCGACGGTGCTCGGGATTAACCCCAAAATCTCCACAGGCATCGTCAATGCGCTCTCGGGCATTCGTGACGACCCTAGATTTATTCAAATCTCCGCCCCTGTCCAACCGGGAAACTCTGGTGGACCACTGGTCTCCACATCCGGGCGTGTCGTGGGTGTCGTTGCCTCCGGTCTCAATTCAATGGACCGCATGACCCACGGAGGCTACCTCCCGCAGTCGGTGAACTACGCGATCAAATCCGATCTCATTTTTCCTCTCTTGAAGGCCGCGTGTGTTTCTGTTCCGAAACTCGGAACCCGGACCTCCTCCGGTAACAAGCAGGTTCATCGGGTCATCGATTCTATCGCCCTGATCGAAGGGCTCAGGCACGGCGAGCGCATGTATCGGGATCAACCGCTCTTTCGTCCCGGGCAAAGCGGACGCCCGGACGGATTAACCACCCCCACTTCCCTCAGGAACAACCAGGAAGGCCACTTTGTTCGGAACGCGCCGTCTGTCATTCCTGCCGCCAACACCCGTCCACTTCAGATTTTTGAAAGTCAAACGCCTCCGATCGAAGCGTTCAGGGGCGGCCGGAACTGATCAAGTCCGCGCCAGCGTTTCGCGCCCCCTCCCCTCCAGGCCATTCACCGCCCGCGAACCCGGCCCCGGATGCCAACGGTTTGGGAGTCTATCCGACTTTTCCCTTTCCCGCGCCGTGCCGCAATGATTTGAATATGACAAAGCGAGAGGTAGCCTCTACTTTTCACGATCGGAGGGGGCCACAATCTCCGGCGCGGTGACGACGACTATAGAACCGACAGGAGGGGACACAGACTGCCAGCAACTGACGTCTCCGATTTACGCACCGGAATTATTCCCAACTCCCCAGTCGAAAAGGACATTTCATTTTTCATGCGCCAGATCCTCGTTACCTCAGCCCTGCCCTACGCCAACGGCCACATTCACATCGGTCACCTCGTCGAATATCTCCAGACTGATATCTGGGTGAGATTTCAAAAAATGCAGGGCCACCGCTGCATCTATATCTGCGCCGATGACACACACGGTACCGCCATCACGATTCGCGCTCAGGCGGAAGGACGAAGCGAAGAGGAGGTCATTGCCGAAATGAGCGAGGCCCATCAGCGCGACTTCAGTGAATTCGGGATCCGCTTCGACCACTACGGCAGCACCCATAGTGATGAAAACCGGGAAGTCTGCCACGAAATCTGGGCCGCGTTGCGCGAGGCGGATATGATCGTCGAAGAGGAAATCGATCAACTCTTCGACCTCGAAAAGGGAGTCTTTCTTGCTGATCGGTTTGTCCGTGGAACTTGTCCGAAATGCGGGGCAAAAGATCAACCGGGTGACAACTGCAGCAACTGCGGAGCAACTTACAGCCCCTCCGAACTCATCGATCCCGTGAGCGCCCTTTCCGGGACAAAGCCGGAAGTTCGCGCCGCCACGCACCTTTTTGTCCGGATCGAAAAGCTGCACGGCTTCCTCAACGAATGGACGCAGTCCGGCACCCTGCCATCGGAAAGCGCCAACTATCTTCGAAACTTCTTTCTCAACGAGCCGCTGCGAAACTGGGACATCTCCCGTCCCGGACCCTACTTTGGCTTTGAGATTCCCGATTCACCGGGCAACTACTGGTATGTCTGGTTCGATGCGCCGATCGGCTACATCGGCACAACCAAACAATGGTGTAACCGCCAGGGTGAAGACCTCAACGACTGGTGGAAAAGCGACAAGACCGAAATCCACCATTTTATCGGAAAAGACATCCAGTACTTTCACACGCTCTTCTGGCCCGCAATGCTGAAAACTGCGGGATTCACCCTCCCGACTCAGGTCCACATTCATGGATTTCTCACTGTCGAGGGGGAAAAAATGTCGAAGTCTCGCGGCACCTTTGTCCGCGCAGCCAAATATCTGGAACATCTCAATCCGAGCTACCTGCGCTACTACTACGCAACAAAACTGTCCTCGAAAGTTGAAGACCTTGACCTCAATCTCGAAGAATTCGTCGCGAGGGTGAACAGCGACCTCGTCGGCAAAGTCGTCAATCTCGCCAGCCGCACTGCCAGGTTCATTGCTGACACCGGCCTCTCCGCCCTCTATCCCGACGATGGCGGGCTTTTTGAGAAATTTGCGGAGCGAGGCAGTGCCATCGCCGAGGCCTACGAAAAAGGCGACTACAGCAAGGCGATGCGCATGATCATGGAACTGGCAGATCAGGCGAACCCCTATGTCGAAAACAATGCCCCCTGGGACCTTCGCAAGGACCCCGAGCGGACCGGTGAATTGCAGGATGTCTGCACGGTCGCCCTCAACCTTTTCCGCACCCTCGTAATCTACCTGGCCCCTGTCCTCCCCGAACTGGCGGAGAAAACCGGTGAGTTTTTCGGTGAGTCCATCACTTCGTGGGATCAGTCAAAAAAACCCCTCACCGGACGTCCTGTTTCCAAATTCCAACACATGATGCAACGGGTCGAACCGGTCCGCGTCGAAGCTATGATCACTGAATCCCGGGAAGAGGCCGCTGAGAGCACTCCGTCCGACGAAACACCGGCAGGCACCTGGAATGACTCCGGAGAGGCCCTTGCCGCCACGCCTCTCGCGGCGGAAATCGGCATCGAGGACTTCGTGAAAGTCGATCTAAGGGTTGCCCGCATCGTTGCCGCTGAAGAGGTCCCGGAAGCGCGCAAGCTCGTAAAACTCACCCTCAGCCTCGGTGGCTCATCCAGCCGGACCGTCTTCGCCGGTATCAAGTCCGCCTATGATCCTGCCGACCTGCTCGGCAGACTCGTTGTTGTCGTGGCTAATCTCGCTCCGCGAACCATGAAGTTCGGCGTCAGTGAGGGAATGATCATCGCCGCCGGCCCGGGCGGAGAGGATATCTTTCTCCTTTCCCCTGACGACGGGGCCGTCCCCGGCCAGCGCGTGGGGTAAGCCTAAATCCGGGTTTCAAGTTTCACGTTCCAGGTTCTTTTAAATCAGGCGTTACGAGACAATGCCAGCACACTCAAAAAGTGAAGGATTCAACGGTCACAACCATCTGGTTTTCAATTCGTTAAACTCTTAACTTTGAGTTTTTAACTTGGAACAGGATTATAGACTTACCCTTATCTGCCTGATTCCCCGCTTCACTCTTTCCTTCCCGATACGTCGAAAGCATCAATGAAGCCGAGGCAACCTCACCGGGTTCCAGGTCATCTTGATTCGTTGAGAAGTATCACTTCGCCGCCGCCGGTAGCGTGACATCTTCGATGCGGAGCTGGCAGCGGAGAAACTTGACGTTTTCAACAGGACCGGGAATCAGGATAGTTGATTCGTTCCAGCGGAAGTTCGAAATCTTCGACGAGATCATCGACTCGAAGGGCTGCAGCGAGGCGCTCCACGCCTGCATCTTCTCGTTGTAATCCTCTTCAGTAGGGCTCGCCTTCCGGACCGGAAGTGCTGCCCCGTAGTCACCTACAAGGCGACACTGATTGAGGGTGAATCCGTAAGGATTGCCGATCTCGAGATACAGTTTTGTTCCAACTTCGGTTTGTTCGGCCTTTTTAATAGTGATCAGGAACGCCCCGTATTCGGTCTTGAGGACTGCCGCGGATTTTGAATCGAGTTGGATGTGGGAAAACTGATTCCCACTCCCGCTCCCATCGCCCGTTTGGCGGTTGAGCTGGGCATTCTCAATGATCATGGAAAATCGTATCATCTCCAGTTCCTCGCGACTGTCGGCGGCGATCTGGATATCAAACGGAGTCCACGAAAATGGCTCAATGACCTTGGAAACCCGGTATTCAAAAGGTTTTAAAGTCTCCTGCCAGGCCTTGATCTTGTCGTTGCGGAGATTGTAGTCAGCGTCTTCGGGAAGCTCGGGAGTGCCTCCGCCATGGTCGCCGCGGAGGGTGAACTGCTGCACTGCGATCGCCTGGGGATTCCCGATATTGAGATGGATGGTGTATCCGCCGCTCTCCGCATTGAGATCCATACCCTCCATCCGGACGAGGAAAGTGCCGTGATCGGTAAGAAGCGGGGCATGGCCCTGAAGGTTGGTCCGCAGGTAGACCATTTCATTGTCCCGTGACTTCATCGTGAGGACTTCCCCGAAGGAGTCCTCCAGAATCGCGATCCGTTCATCGAGTGTCTTGCCCTCGCCCGAGACGCCTACTTTGGTCTCGGCGGCGATGACGCGGTTCTTCAAATCATCGACCGAGTCACGGGTATCGGATCGTATCGCTCTGAGTTCCGCCTCGAGCCTGTCGACACGCAATTGCAGATCCTTGTCGCATCCGGTCAGGGACAAGGTAAGCCAGACAATGGCGGTAACGCGAAGTGGAGTTGGGAAACCTCTCATGGGGAACAAGTATCGCCCTCTCGATCCTGCATTCAACCGTGGAAACATCACTTGCGGGCAAGTACGGTGGGGATGGAAAGGATTCCTGTCGGGCTAATATGGCGAATCGCGATGGCAGTTGGCGTTCCGGGAATCTGAATGGTGTCCTGAGCCGCCGGGATCGCCCGGAGCGTAGACCAGTTGCTCCCGTTTTGCACCTGGATAACGCGCCAGCGGGCGTCGGGAGCAGGCTTGAAGGTGAGCTTGACGCCGCCTTGCTCCTCGACCGGGGCGACAAAAACCGGACTCGGTGCGGACGAGCCGAGCCAGGGCGAGGCAGGCGGGATCGCTGTCTCGGCGTAGGCGCTGCGAAGTTTCGCACGCAGACCGCCGCGGTCCTTCTTGATCGCTTCGATGCTCCAGTGCAAATGACCCGGGCCTTGAGGCGAACTATACTGCCGTGTCACCTCAATCTGACGGATCGATTCCGTGGAGGGGCGCCCCCTGTCGTCTGAACTGAGGATGCGGCTCGAGGCAATCCCGGGCCAGATGTGCCGTCCTTTCTTGTTTTCTCCTGTCCACCAGCGATGCAGGGAGGTGAAGTCCTGATCGGAGTCGATGCGCCAGTAAAGCTGGGGGGAAAAGTAATCGAGCCAGCCCTGATTGAGCCAATTTCGGGAGTCGGCAAAAATGTGATCGTAGGCATCGAGTCCCGCTTTGACGTTGCTTGGGTTCCCCGGGCGCCAGATCCCGAAAGGGCTGATCCCTACTTTGACGGCGGGACGGGTTGACTTGATGGAGGAATAAAGCGAAGAGACAAAGCTGTTGATATTGCTCCGGCGCCAGTCCCGCACATCAAGCTTGCCGCCCTTGGCCCGGTAGGCCTGATAGGAATCCGAGTCGTCGAACTGGTCGTAGACTTTCGATCCGGATGTCTTCGGGTAGGGATAAAAATAATCGTCAATGTGCACTCCGTCGACATCGTAGCGTTTTGTCACATCGACCATCACGTCGATGGCTCGCTTGCGAATGAACTCGGATCCCGGGTTGCCCCATTTCATGGTCCCCGAGGGCAGCATCAGGGAAGAATGGGTCCGGCTGATGTGGGTCGACGACTTGGCTGAGCTCTCAGTGGCACTGGCGCGAAAGGGATTGAACCAGGCGTGAAGCTCGATGCCTCGCTTATGTGCCTCCGCCACCGTGAAGGCGAGGGGGTCATATCCATCTGCGGGTCCAACGCCCATCTTTCCGGTAAGAAAAAAGGACCAGGGCTCCAGATTCGACTTATAGAAAGCGTCGCATTCCGTCCGAACCTGAAAAATGATCGCGTTCAGACCGGTCGCCGCCGCAAGATCGAGTAGAGCGATCATCTCAGCTCTTTGCTGCTGGGGCGAGAGGCTGTAGGTCGAAGGCCAGTCGAGATTGTGCACCGTCGCGATCCAGGCCGCCCTGAACTCGCGTCTTGGCTCGGGGACATTGGCTTTCACCGCGATGTATTCCGCCCGGGCCATACTGCCGGAGAGCAGGATCAGGACACAGGCTGATAAAAACCGGGATAGGAAGGATGTCATAAAAGTTAATAAAAATTAACTATAGTGCCGGTAAGAGCCTTCGGCAAGCGCTTCCAGCTTCCTCTCTCTAACGGATGAGTTACCGGGATTGCCGGATAATTCGCATTCCAGGATTTAGCTTACCGGCCTGTCTGCCCTGCGTAACTCCCTTCTTTTACCTCTCCTTTCAACCCGTGCCCGCTTGCGTTTTCAGGGGGGACAGCGACGGTGGCTGCATATATGGGGGAGGGGGAAATCGCAGGTCAGTCACCGGTCGATGTCGAAACGATTCTGGAAGCACTTCAGAGTCTCTCGGCCGAACGCATCGCAGCTATCGCCAAGGAAGCCCACCCGGGTGACGTGGAAATCGCTTTCGGGCGCCTCGACGATTCGGATCGTGAGGAGATTCTGGCCAGCCTCCCGGCTGAAGTCCTCTCCGCCTGGGTCGATTACCTTCCTGCGGCGGACGTCGAGAAGCGCCTCGAAACTCTCCCGCGTACCGAGCAGCGCGAAGTGCTTGAAGCCCTCTCCGATGATGAGCTGGTCGATCTTCTCCAGGAAATGGAGGAAGAAGACCGGCCGCAGTACATCGAACTGCTCGGTGAAGAAAAGCGGCAGGTCTCGGAGGACCTCATGCGCTACCCCGAAGAAACGGCGGGTGGCCGCATGACGATGGCGATGGCCACAGTCCGGGAAAATATCACCGTGAGTGAGGCGCTCCACGAACTCGAAGCGATTCAGGATGAGGCGGAGTTACTTAGCCGCATTTATGTCGTCGATAAGGACAGACGTATTCTCGGGAAAGTCAGGTTGCGGGATCTCGCGTTCAGTGATCGGGACATTTTCATCCGGGATCTCATGGACTCGGATCAGACTTCTGTCCAGGCGATGGCCGATCAGGAGGAGGCCGCCCAGATGATCGCCCGATACGACCTGATGGCTTTGCCCGTCGTGGATGAGGACGGCAGACTCCTCGGTGTAATCACGCACGATGATGCGCTTGAGATTCTCGAAGAGGAATCAACCGAGGACATGGAGCGTATTTCCGGTATCGGCGGTTACGGCGACCTGGCCTATCTCCAGACTCCCGCGGTGGCGCACTTTAAACGTCGTTTTGGATGGATTCTGACTCTTGCGTTTCTTGCCCTGACTTCGGGTTTTATCATCCATGCCTTCGAGTCCGTCCTCAAGAATTATTTTATTCTCGCGCTCTACCTTCCCATGGTGGTCGCGGCCGGGGGTAATACCGGCGCGCAGTCCGCGACGATGGTGATTCGGGCGATGTCGCTCGGCGAACTCGAAACGAGGGAGTTCTGGCGGGTCATCTGGAAAGAGGGGCGGGTCGGTATTATGTTAGGGGCCCTCCTCGGGCTATGTGTTGCCTTGCAGATCAATTTCCTCCTGCCCGGTGAATTTGCCGCCGGGGCGGTCAGTCATTTTAAAATCGGACTCGTCGTCGGATTCGCTCTCATGGCCCAGGTCCTCACCTCGACCCTGATCGGTGCGGGGCTCCCTATTTTTGCCAAGAAAGTAAATCTCGATCCTGCCGTTGTTGCCTCACCGGCGATCACAACTCTGGTGGATATGAGCGGATCGCTGATCTACTTCGGGATTGCCACGATGGTCTTCGAGTGAGCGCGAGTCGGAGATCCTCTGCTCCTGCCGAGAGGCGCTAATCGGCCACATCGCAACGGGACGCATTTCTCACTTGTAGCCGACCTGTCTGCCGCGATACTTAGGGCGCTGCGATGAGACTTTATTTTTTCCGTTCAAAACGCAGAGGAATACTATTCGCTGCCGGTCTTCTTTGCTTTCTTCCGGCTATCCGGGGTAGTGCCGAGAGCTTGTCGTATCAGGCGGAAATTTCGGCCGCCGACCGTACCAATTCGAGGGGCAGCGCCTTAAAGACATTGAGGGAGTTTTTGCGCCAGGATCGTTTCAACGTGAATACCGGGCGCCACCTTGATCCCGGCGACACTCCCGATACCCTCTTTGGCTCGGTGGAGGCGAGGATCCTCATCGACGGTGCGGAAATGGTGGTACCTGCAGGGCTGGAGGCATCGGTGATTTCCGGAGACGTGACCTGCCTGACCGTAGCGGTTTCCGGTTCCGGAAAAACCCTGCAACTGAAGGTCACGGCGGCAGCGGAAAAGCCGGGACCCGCGGGCCCGGTTACGACGATGCGCGAAAAAGAGCCGCCTGCAGTCGAAGGGACGGCGGTCAGGCCAGAAGGATACCAGGCGGCCTATGCAACCACGCTAGGTGAAGGGGATTTAGTCAATTCCAACGGAGTGAATTTTTTCCGATTGCGGGATTTCCTGATTCAGGATCGCACTAATGTTAACATGCTGGGGCGACGCGACCCCGGTGATGAAAAAGACGGGACGTTCACGACGGCCCGGCAACGCCGCCTTTTCGAGACGGCGGAACTTCTCGTCGATCCCGGGCTCGTGAAGCCGCTCCTGAGTCGTAAGCCGGTCGCGATACAGGTCTATCTGAATGGTGATCAGCGTCTCCTGGTGGCGCGTCCCGATGCCGGAGCCAAGGTGAGTTTCCGGACACTGGAGGATATGGTCGAAGAGCGGAACTGGACCGTAGCGGCGATGGTCTCGGCCAGGGACAAGAGCGCGGAGGCGGCGCTGAGGGAATTGGTGGCGATGGCCGAGTTGGCCTACGGGAGACAGCGCGAAAAGCCGGTGATTTTCCGGGTGACTCTCGCCCACTTTCTGATGCAGCAGGATCGGCAGGCTGAAGTAGCCCCGACTCTACCGGAAATCGAGGCCGATTTCCGGGCTGCGGCGCAACGGGGGGTGGGCGACGAGGCCGTCTTCCCGGTGATGGGATTTCTGGCCGAGGCCTACACGGCAACGGGAAACTTCGATGCGGCGAAGAAATTGCTTCAGGATTTGCTCGACGAGCCCGGAAAAAGTAAGTGGAAGCTCAGCGAAGAGCAGTGCTCCGTGATGGCGGAACTGCGAAGGCAATTGCTCTCTCCGGGGGAAGCTGGTGCGCCAACATACGACGAGGCACTGGCTGAATTTGACCGAAGTGAGGCAGATCCCTCGGTCACCCCGATACGCCGCCTAATCCTGCTGAATCAAGTCATTGCACTCTGCCCGAAGCGGCGCGGCGAAACATTTGACTCCCTTTTTAGTCGTCTCGAAAAACTGATCGCGGCGACGGATCGCGGGAGTGATCGGGAAGCGCTCGTATCTCTTACCGACTCCCTCGTGATGCTGGCTTTTCATCAGTTTAGCCAGGGCGAGTTCACGGCGGCGAGGCAACGGAGCGAGGAGGTGCTTTCGCTGCTGAATCAGCCGGAGCTACAGGAAACACCCTCCGGTATCTCTGCTCGAAAACTTCTCGTCAGACTTGCGACGGTCGAGGGAAATGCGGGAGAGGCCGAAGCGCTGGCCCGTCGGCATTTTGAATGGGCGAAAACGTTGTTCCGCCCCTATGACGCCCGTCTCGTGGAACTCACTTTACAGTTGATGGAACTGCTCGCCGATCGGGGCGATGCGGCTGGTATAGAGCAGGTCGGCGATCCGCTCGCCGCCGCTGTTCTGGCAGATACGGATGTGCCGTCACCGGATCTCCGTGTGGTTTGGCACGGGCTGCTTGCCGACATGCTCTTTGCTGCCGGCGATGCCGAAAAGGCCGATTCCTGGTACCGCCGCCTCTTTGAGGTCGCCAATCAGGATCCCCGCCTCCACACTATTTTGGGGGAAAGTTACAGCAGTTGGGGACTACTCTACGAGGCAGCGGGGCGATACAATCGGGCCGAGGCGATATGGACCGAGGGAGCCGATCGCATGCTTTCCGATCCTGAGAGAATCCGCGATTACATTCTTCTGTTGCAGGACCTGTCTCTCGTACGGAAACACTACCGGGATGAGCAGGGGGCGATCGATATCATTGAAAAAGCGAAGACACTCGCCTTGTCGGAATTAGGTGCTGATTCACCCGAATACGGGGTTTGCTGTAACAATCTTGTCCTCCCGCTGAATGCGCTTGGCCGACGGGACGAGGCCATGCGGATGTCGGATGAGTCGCTCCGGGTCGCGGCGATCAACCCGGACCGCGAAGCGGGTGAGCAGGATGAATTAATTTTTCAAAATAACCGGGCGATTTTGCTCATGGACACCGATCCGGCGGCAGCGGCGGTGACTTATGGCAAAATCGTCGCGGCGATGGAAGCGAAGCGGCTCGATGAAACGCAGAACTTCGGACTTTTCCTGATGAATCTCGGCAGCGCACTGAAGGAGACAAGGCGACCTGATGAAGCCGAGGCGGTGTTTCTCCGTGCACTCGAGGTCTTTCGTAATCTCGGTGCCGCGAACCAGCGCAACATTTCGATCATTCTCGATGCGCTTGCCGAACTGGCTCTTCGAAAAGGTCAGCTCGCCTCAGCCGCCGATCTCGTTCGTGAATCAGTGAAGCTCTCCGAAGCTTACTTGAAGAGCGCTTCCTCGATTGCCGCCGAGGCCGATAAACTGGCGCTTGGCAGTCTGTTTGATTATGGAAAAGGGGTGAATATTCTCCTCGCGGCAGGTGAACTGGAGGAAGCCTGCGAACTTTCGTTGCGAACTAAAGGTGCCATTCTTGACGGGAGCATTCGCGATGCCCGTTTGATTCAACGAATCGGTGAAGACGAGACGCTGAAGAAGCGCTTTGTGGAATTGAGGGTGAAGCAACGACAATTCAACCGGGTGGCGCTGGCCCTGCAGCAGGGGGGCCAACCCGCAGGCGATTTACCCGGACTTGCGAAGCTCCGTCAGGAGGTAAATCAGCTCCAGAGCCAGTTGCTGATCGACGGCGAGAAGGGAAAATCACCCGCCGGCTCCGCCGACCTTAAGTCGGTGCAGAAGCGGCTTGGAAACGGGGAGTGCTTTCTGGAATTCGTTCAGGCGACGGATCAAAACGGAGAGCAGTATTTGGGAGCCTTCGAGATTTCGCCCTCGGGGTTACGTTGGGTTCGGCTGGCCGGGCTCGGGACCGCCGAGCTTGCCGTGTCCGATTTCCGGCAGGCCATCAACGCCTGGATGGCGTCGACGACCGATACCGAAAAGGCCGGGATTGGAGCCCGCCTTGAGGCAGCTTCGCGGAATCTGAACCAATTGTTTTTCGAACCTTTTGTTGCTTCGGGCGCACTGAAGTCGCGTGCCGTGCTCTGCCCCGACGGAGTGCTCCACTTTGTCCCCTTCGCGGTGCTGCTTGATGAGGCAGGGAATTTTCCGGGGGAGAATCTTGTTCTGGATTACGTTGTTTCGGCGAGGGATTTCTGCCGGGATAACGAGGACACCGTTGGTCGCAACCTCATGGCGTCGGCTGTCGTTATAGGTGGACCGGACTACCGTTTTCAGGCGGCAGGGGCCGGGGCCGGGGGCGATGCCCCCGATACCGCCGGGCCTTTACTGGTGGATCAGCAAGGTGCGCAGTCGAGTGCAAAAAGCGGTATCGCCCGATCCGGGGGCGTCTCGCTTTCTCCGCTTCCCGGTGCTGAAAAGGAGGCGGAACTGATTGCCGGAACATTACAAACAGGAGGGGCCGCGGTGACCCTCCTGACGGCCACCGCAGCGACCGAAAAGGCTCTTGCCGGCACCTCCGGGCCGGCCATTCTGCATGTGGCCACGCACGGGGTCTTTTTTGATCTCAACTTTGACTCGCTTGTTGCCGGCGAATTCCAGGCCGGAGTCGATCCCATGTTGCGTGGTGCCCTCGCCCTCACCGGCGCACAGACCGCCGTG
>JAGNMT010000536.1 GCA_017991025.1 Verrucomicrobiales bacterium | reverse complement strand
CGGGGTCGAGGACATCGTCAGCTACTGCGACCGCTTGGAAAAAGCCGGACTCGACATCTGGCCATCCGATTGGCGGGAGGCTTTTCCCTCCGGGCGGAAAGGGAAGATGGCTTTTGTGACAGATCCCGATGGCTACGAAGTGGAGATCCTGGAGAAGTGAGGGGTTTCCGGGAGCATGATTGTCATGGGATGGCGGGAGAAATTGGCGTTATTTAGCAAAAATTGACTCTCAGTGATGAGAAAATTTTAATTATTCTTTAATGAATTTGCGAAAGGGGCGAACTGAGGTTAGTTTTGCCCTCCTTTTTTTCATTTTTTGAATTCATGAAACATCCTGGTTTTACCCTTTTTCACGCCATACTTGGTATCGCTTTGCTTATTTTGTCTTCATGTAACACGAACCAGACGGCGTCTTCCAAATCAAAAGCGGGATTGTGGGAGCGTGAGCTTGGAGCGGTCGCAAACGTGCCGCTCGACCCTGCCGAAGCGCAGAAAGAGTTGAATCTGAAAGTCGATCTGATTCCTGATGGCAAGTACGGGCGACGCCTTTTTCGCACGATGACGCCTCAGTATATCACGATTCACAGCACTCAGAATCCGACCGGTGACGCCTACGCCCATGCCAAGGCGCTGGATCGGGGAGCATTGCGCGGCGGGGTTTGTGGATACCTTTGCTGGCATTTCACGGTTCAGGGAGATACCGTTATCCAGCATCTCCCCACCAATGAGCGGGGTGAGCACGCTGACTTCGACGGACCGGGCAACCGTTACTCCATCGGCATTGAGATGTGCGAACACCAGGGGAACAATCAGGTCGCCACCATGGAACGCACGGCTAAACTGGCGGCTACATTGATGTATCACCACAAAATTCCGGTTGAGAACATACGCGCCCATTATCACTGGCCGCGTGAGGGCTACAACCCTCCGAACAAGGATTGTCCCCATTTTCTCCTGGAAAACGGCAGACCCGGCGAGACCTGGCGCTGGTTTGTCGGACGCATCAACCAGCACTACGTTCGCCTTGCAAAATTCGACGAAACTCTTCGCCAGCAGAAGCAGCATGAAGAAGATGCCCGTCGGCGGAAGCAGATGGTGCAGCGCGTTTGGAACAAAGTCAGTGAATTTATCGGCTTGAGCTGAGCGGTTTGCCGCCTTCCGGGGAACCGCAAGTCCGCCGGGAGGGCTCCGGTTGCTTTTCCGCTTTCTCCGTTTAAGATGCCAGCGGCAGGAAAAAACGAACTATTCGGACCAGGCCAGACATGACTTTACGCCTTTTCATTTTTACCGCCCTCGCTTTTGCGACGTCACTTGTTCTGCCGCAGTCGGCGACGGCGGCCTTGAACCCGAAAGACGAGTATATCATCATCTCCGGGGGGCCGGCGCTTCAGGCCTGGGAAGGTTTCCGTCGCGAAGCGCACCGGCATGATCGGTGGTGGGGCAATTTTGTCCGCACCGCGAGGATACGGATTGATCAGTTAAAGAAAGCGAGCAACAACACCGTTAATATCACCTGGCTCGTATATCGCCCCGCTTACGAGACAAGGGCGACGGAAGACGGCCAGCCGCTCATTGCCAACATTGAGAGCGTCCGTGACAAATACGGGATCAAACTTGTCTGGTTCAATACGACAGACGAGCTGATCAATTATGTTAACAACGGACAGGATCGCAGTTCCATTAAAGTTTCCGGATTCGAGTATTTCGGGCATTCAAACATGTATTGCTTCGTCTTTGATTACAGCAATCATATCCTCGGAGCATCTCAGTCATTTCTTCACCAGTCCGATCTCAAACGCATAAACCGCAAGGTATTTGCGAAGGGAGCCTATTGCAAAAGCTGGGGCTGTCATACGGGTGAAGCCTTCAGTCAGGAGTTCAAACGCGTTACCGGGATAAAGATGATAGGCGCGGTCGGGAAGACGGATTACTCCGAGACCTATAAGGGCGTTCTCCCCATGCTTTCGCCGGGTGGGCGCTGGACCAGTTGAAGGAGTCGAATTTTGTAAGATTTAGGTGAAATCTCCTGATTTCGTGGTCCACTCCTAGGGGCCTCCTGAAAAGAGAGGTGCCCAAGGCAACCGAAACTCGACCAAGGACATTCACCGATGCAGTTCGACGAACTCAAACAGCTCTACGCGCTTCCCTTCTTTGATCTTATTCAGCGCTCCCGTAAAGTTCACGAAGCGCAATGGCCGCAGAATGAGGTGCAACTTTGTACGCTACTGAGCATCAAGACGGGCGGCTGTTCTGAGGACTGCTCCTATTGTGCGCAGTCGGCCCGATACACCACCAGCGTGGCGGCGGAGAAGCTCATGGAGAAAGAGGATATCCTTGAGCGCGCCCGTCAGGCACGGGAGAATGGTTCGACTCGCTTTTGTATGGGGGCCGCCTGGAAAGGAGTGAAGGATGGCACAAAACGCTTCGAACAGGTTATCGAGATCGTCGAGAGTGTCAGTGAACTGGGTATGGAGGTCTGTACCACCCTGGGTGAACTGGGACCTGTGGAGGCGGCAAAACTCAAGGCCGCCGGTGTTACCGCCTACAATCACAACATTGACACCTCACCCGAGCATTACACCAACATCGTCTCGACCCACAGCTTTCAGGACAGACTCAATACGCTTCGCCACGTCCAGGATGCCGGCATGTCGGTTTGTTCCGGAGGTATACTCGGGCTCGGTGAGACGACGGACGACAGGATTAAGATGCTCGAAATCCTGAGTAACTTTAATCCGCAACCCGAGAGTGTGCCGATCAATTCGCTTGTTCCGATCCCCGGCACGCCGCTCGCCGAGTCCCAGGGGGTTGATTCTTTTGAAGTTGTTCGAATGATCGCTCTCGCACGGATTGCCATTCCGCAGGCTAAAGTGCGTCTTTCCGCCGGACGCAAGCAGATGAGCGAGGAACTCCAGACCCTCTGTTTTTTTGCGGGGGCCAATTCCATTTTCTACGGAGATAAACTTCTCACGACTGGTAATCCCCAGTCACAGGCGGACCTTGCCCTGCTCAAAAAGCTTGGACTTGAGCCTCAGAAACCGAACCGGGCCATGAGCGCCCCCGACTCCGAAGACTCCCGTCCGCTTGCGCCCGCGCTGGCCTGACGGACCTTGGTTTTCCACCGGCGCTTTGCCGGACGATTTCTTATGAAGTGGCGCTGCCTGGATCACACCTTCGATCTCGCCACTCGCGGGGAAATCATGGGTATCATCAACGTCACGCCCGATTCTTTTTCAGACGGGGGGCTCTTTGCCTCGGTCGAGGCCGCACTGGAGCGCGCCCGCCAGCTCATCGGGGAAGGGGCCGCGATCATCGACATTGGTGGTGAATCGACCCGTCCCGGCGCTGCTGAAG
>JAGNMT010000055.1 GCA_017991025.1 Verrucomicrobiales bacterium | reverse complement strand
CCCCGCTGAAAATTACGGGAAGGGCTAGACTCACACCCATCCACTACGATTCTCCGGTGGCGAGTGCCCAGATCAAGAGTGCGATCATGCTTGCCGCCCTCGCGGCCGAAGGAAAAACGACCATCACCGAGCCGCACCCGTCCCGGGACCATACCGAGCGGATGCTCAACTACCTGCTCGTGAAAAACCTGCGTGACGGGAATACGGTCTCGATTTGGGGTGGGCAGACACCGGAGTCCCGGGATATAGTGGTTCCCGGCGATATATCGAGCGCCGCTTTCTGGATTGTGGCTGCCGCTGCCAGAAAGGGCGCCCGTCTCCTCATCAATAATGTAGGCCTCAATCCTACGCGGATCGGAATTCTGAGTGTCATGATGCGCATGGGGGCACGAATTACGGAGCGGGTGGACGAGTCCGGCTGCGAACCGATGGGTTCCATCGAAGTGGTTGGCGACGGACTGGTCGCCACTGAAATCGGCGGGGCTGAAATCCCGACGCTTATTGACGAGATTCCCGTCCTCGCCGTTGCTGCCGCGCTCGCGAAGGGGAAAACGGTCATCAAGGACGCCCAGGAACTCCGGGTGAAGGAGAGCGATCGCATCTCCGCCGTAGCTGAGAATCTCCGTCGTATGGGAGTCACTGTCGATGAGTTCGCCGATGGCATGGAGATCACCGGGGGCGCCACTTTGAAGGGGGCCGAGATCAATTCGCTGGGAGATCACCGGATTGCCATGGCCTTCGCGATTGCCGGACTTTTTGCCGAAGGCGAGACGGTTATCAAGGGTGTCGAGTGTATTGAGACCTCCTACCCCGGGTTTATCCGCGAACTGGAACAGCTCCAGGCGATGGGACGATGACGTGAAATCACCATGGCGGAACGCCCCCCCATCCAGGCCATCGGCCGAGTTGTTCAGGTCCACGAAGCGGACCGTCTCTACGGGGTCGAAATGGCGAACGGTCATAGGGCCTATGCTGTCGTCGAGCGTAAAGGGCCCCGTCTCCCCGAAGCGATCGAACCGCTCGACTGCGAGGTCATCCTTCATTTCTCGCCTTTCGACATGAGTAGATGCCGTATTGTCGGTTGGCAAATTTCCAGTCCCCAACTTAAAACCTAAAACCTTACACTTAAAACTCCCGCTTCCCCCATGGCTCTCCTCGAAGTCAGAAATCTCCGGACCAGCTTCTACACTCGTGACGGGATTGTCCGGGCGGTCGACGGGATCTCGTTTGACGTCGAGGCAGGGCAGACGGTCGGCATTGTCGGGGAATCCGGTTCCGGGAAGTCGGTCGCCTGTTATTCGCTGCTCCAACTTATCCCTCAACCTCCCGGACGTATTGACGGCGGGGAGGCGAGATTCGGGGATCTCGATCTGCTCCAGCTTTCCGAGCCACGGATGCGAAAGGTGCGAGGCAAACGAATCAGCCTGATCTTTCAGGATCCGATGACTTCCCTGAATCCCTACCTGCGGATCTCGACCCAACTCATCGAGCCTCTTCTCATCCACGAAGGACTTTCCAAGTCGGAGGCGCTGAAGCGGGCCATCGCTGAACTCGAAGCGGTCGGGATTCCGGATTCGAAGAGCCGTATCCACAGCTACCCGCACGAATTTTCAGGCGGGATGCGGCAGAGGGTTATGATCGCGATGGCCCTGATCACCCGGCCTGAAATTCTCATTGCCGACGAGCCAACGACGGCCCTCGATGTCACGATTCAGCGTCAGGTCCTTGACCTGATCAAAACGCGACAGGAGGACCTCGGCACCGCCGTCATCTTTATTACCCACGATTTAGCGGTCGTCTCGGAGGTTTGTGATTATGTGAATGTTATGTATGCCGGACGTTTCGTGGAGCGCGCCCCGGTCGAGACTCTGTTTGCCCGTCCCCGCCATGCCTACACGAGGGCCTTGCAGCGTTCCATACCGGCGATGCAGAAAAAAGGGAAAATCCTTTATACGATCCCCGGTCTGCCACCGAATCTCGCCAATGCCATCCCCGGTTGTGCTTTTGCTCCACGTTGTGAGAAGCAGGATGGCGTTCCTGATCATGCGACGGGTCGGCCTGAGTTGAAAGAACTGGAGCACGCACACTGGGTGCAGGACTGTCCGGGGTGTCTTGGATTACGTCTTTGAGTCTACAAATTCGACATTCCTCAATACCTCAACGCCTGAAAACCGCCCCCCTTCCTCATGTCCTATCTTGAGCTCGAAAACCTGACCCGGCATTTCACCCGACGTGAGGGCTGGCCTATTCCACGCAAGACGACGATACGTGCCGTTGATGGCGTCTCGTTGAGGATTGAAAAAGGGGAAATTCTGGGTCTCGTCGGAGAAAGCGGCTGCGGCAAATCGACCTTGTCGCGGCTCATCATGCAGTTGCTCGCGCCGACGTCCGGCAGTGTCGTGCTCGAGGGCGAGAGACTCGCGGATCTGCCTCCCCGGGTGATTCGGAAGCGCCGCCCGGACTTTCAGATGATCTTCCAGGATCCCTACGCTTCCCTGAATCCGCGCATGACCGTTTTCAGTACGCTCGCCGAGGCGATCCTGACCCGTCACCCCGAACTGAAGCGCGATCGTTCCGCCCTTGAGTCCGCTGTCGCGGCACTGATGGCCCGGGTTGGCCTCGACTCCCGTTATATAAGGAAGTATCCGCACGAGTTTTCCGGCGGGCAGCGGCAGCGAATAGCGATCGCCCGTGCCATCGGGACGGAGCCGAAACTTATCCTCGCCGATGAACCGGTCTCGGCGCTCGACGTCTCGATCCAGTCGCAAATCCTGAACCTGCTCCTCCAGTTGCGGGCTGACCTCGGGCTCACCATGCTTTTTATTTCCCACGATCTCTCCGTGGTGCGTTACATCGCCGATCGCATTGCGGTGATGGATGAGGGGAAAATTGTCGAAGTTGGCGAGTCGGATGCTCTTTTTGCCGCGCCGCAATCCCCCATGACCCGTTCGCTGCTTGAGGCGATTCCGAAAATTCGTTATGCGGACGCGGCAGGGGTTTAATACCGGTTTTCCCGGACGGCCACAGATTGACTCGGGAGGAGGGAATTTATGTGACTCGGAGAAGCTTCTCGACCATCTGAGAGAAAGAAGTTTGCACTTTTGACGATGAGGTGGGATGGCTGGTGTGTATCTGACCAAGTTTTCCGCAACGGCAAGCCGCGCAGAAGACGACCCGAAAAAATGATGAAGAATTCCCTCTCCTTGATAAGTCTCTCTGGTGCTTTGTTCGCGATGCTCGCACAGAACCATGTCGCGGGTGGTGAGTCCGGTAAAGGTGTTCAGGTGCCCGCGGAATCGCTCATTGAACCCGCTGTCTTCGCCATCAACGGCAAGATCGATACTCACTACGGTGAGGTGAATGACAGTTCCACGCGCGGTGTCGCCGGCAGTATCTCCCTGCCGCTCGGCGAGCGCTACGGATTCCAGTTTGACACTCTTTTCGAGCACGGCATGGACAGTGACATCTACGGGCTCGGCGGTCACCTTTTTACCCGCCGCCCCGATAAAGGACTCTTTGGGTTGGCTTTCGCCGAGACCCAGAGCACCGACTACAATGATGGCCTCATCGGTGTGGAAGGGGAATACTACCTGGACAAGGTGACTCTGGGTGGCTTTGTCGGCTACAATAACTTCGACGTCCATATCGTTCCGTTCTTTGATCCCGGCATTGCTAATGAGACCAACTACGTAGCAGGACGCCTCTATGCCGCGATCTACCCGACGGATAATTTGATGCTTCGCTTGGAGTATCAGCATCGTGTCGATCATAATTTTTTCATCGCTGACCTCGAATACCAGACTCCGATTCGCGGACTCGCTTTGTTTGTCGACGGTGGTCTGGGGGATAATGACTACAGCCACATACTCGGCGGCGTCCGTCTCTATATTGGCGGTAGCAAGTCTCTGAAGGATCGCCATCGCAAGGATGACCCGAGCAATATCAACAGTGACTTTATCAACACCGGGATGTCAGGAGGCTCCAATCCCGGGTTTAACCCCACTCCTGCTCCTGCTCCTCCTGTAAAAATTCCGGATCGGACATAAGTTTTGTCCTCGCGGGTATATTACTTTCCGTAGCACCTCAGTTCTCCGTTTTCCAATACGACGAAGATCCGTCCGGTGCCGTCGATCGCTGCGCCGCCCTTTACCACCACGGAGGGAAGCTTTTCCATCCATCTGTCAGTCCCATCGCTGGCACTCACTAAAGCCAGAAACGCTTCGTCCGGTTTCTCGTCGATATGCCCGGCCGCCAGCAGTCGATCACCCTTTCCGGACACGATGAAGCTGGTGAATCGTCGTTTGGTTTGGTCCTCCCAGATCGTGGGGGGCGTTGGTGTTGCTGCCGCCTCGCCGCGACGATTCTGCCGGGAGCGGATGAATTCCCCGGCCGCATCTTTTTTCACCCCCGTGGCACCGGGTTCACGCAGTGAGAGATTGGTGAAATAGAGCCCTTCGTAGTTCGCGTCGTGATTGAGGACCCGTCCATCGTCGCAGGTATGTTCCAGACTGACATACTTGCCGTACTCCGGGTAATAGGGGTAGAACGCGGTGCGGAATTCGGAATTCACCTGCACCTTCGGTTCATTCAGATTTGCCAGCGTCTTCAGGTCATAACGTGCCCATTCGTAGACCCCTCCGCCGAGAAAACGCAGTTCGCCGTCAACGATCTTTAGCTCACCCTGAACCGAAATGCCATTGTCCACCTCGCTCGAGATGACACCGGAGGTCGTGTTGTGCGCCTTCACCTCACCCGACCGGGCATCGAGTGCGACGACCCGGGTGCCATCATAGTGGGTGATGCCACCCGCCGCATACACGGTTCCATCCTGCACGGCGACACCTCCGGAGAGTGGCCATGACGAAATCAACTTTCCGAACACCGGAATCATTTGATCTTTCGGTCCCACCCGGAAACTCCACAGCAAATTACCGCTGAACGCCTCGAAGGCATAGACCCGCCCATCTGCCGAGCCGACAAATACTCGATCCTCCGCCACCGCCGGGGGAAAGTAGACCGGTCCGCTCGTGTAGGCTTTCCAAACCAGCGCGCCAGTCTCCGCATCCCGCGCCTGTATCACTCCCGCGCGATTGGCCACAAAAACTTTTCCACCCCCCGTCACCGGTGCCGTGGCAAGGTCACCGCCCAACCCGACATGCGCCCGCCATCTCTCCGTAACCGTTTCCGGTATCTCCGTGGTAGTTGTAAAATCCCGCGCCGCATTGCCCTGATATTGCGGCCAGTCCCCGGAACGCAAACCCAGTGTCGTGACCTTGTTCTGAGCGGAAACTGTCAGTGCTGTCGCAAAGGCGACGGTGGCATCCAGTTCCATTTCATCGCCCTTGGGGGCCAGCGCGATGTTCCCGTATAACGACAATTGGCAGCCGCACATCCACGGTCCCCAGTAGAGGTGTCCGTTTGAAATCAGCACCCCGTCCTGACACGGGGGCCGCATCGGCGCGATGTGGTGGGCAGTGTTCGTCTCGGTGAAGACTCTTACGGTGCCGCCGCTCGCCCTATAGAAGATGCTGTCCATGCCGCCGGTGGCGCGAGTGCAGGCACGGCGGGCGGGGAATTCTTCCATCACTTTTCCCGATTCGTAAGCCAGCTTCCGACCGAAGGTATTCTGTGGACCTGCTGCCCAGATCGCGTCGTCGCGCAACACCAGTTGAAGATTGCCCTCCTCATGCGACCACAACAGCCGTCCGTCTTCGGTTGAGGCCACTACCATTCGCTCCCGCTGGGGGCCGGCAAAATAGAGTCTCTCGTTGTCGCATTTGAGATAACTCGTCGTGGCATAGCCGGTCATGTAATGCTGTGCTTTCGCATTTGGTCCCAGCGCGGCGAGCAATTCCGGGCTTTCGTTTCGCCATTGCAGGACCCCCGTTTTCGCGTCGATTGCCGCGAGGAATTTCCCGGGCGCATAACAAAAAATCTGACCCTTTGCATTCATTGTCACGGTCCGGGCATCCAGAAATGTGGAATCGCGGTAGTGCCAGAGCTGCTCACCGGTCTTCAAGTCGATTGCGACGAGGGTTCTCCCGTAACCGAAGGACAGCTCAGGGTCGGCATACTCATGTCCTTTCCACATGTCCCATGGCCAATGCCCGAGGCCACGGCGCACGGATTTCATGGTTTCCACTTTCACCTCGGTGTTCCCCACCAGCGCATAGAGGATGCCGTCGCGCATTCCCATCCATTTCCACACCGGTCCGTCCGAAACCCCGGCTGATACCGTGATTTCCTTCCGGATTTCGCCTGTGGTGCCGTCGATCTCCTTGCAGCTTTCGTCATCTCCGAGATACAGCGCGTCGTCGGTAGCGACCATCGTGTTCCGGTGAATCATGAAGCCCTCCGGGAGCGGGCGTTTCCACAGGATGGTGCCGTTATAGGCATTGATGCACAGCAGCGTGTTGAGATGCTCATTCTGGTTTGCCTTGTGCGCGATGTGCCCCATCGCTTTGTAGATCCGCCCGCCGCCGATCACACTCTGCTCGGGCATCGGGGAAAACTTGGGCTCGGCGATGAATTGTGTGCGGAAAAGGCCTCGGGCCTGGCTGTCCGTCGATTGCGGATTGTTGTCCGGTCCGTGGAACGGGTGCGTCCAGTCATCGTAACCCGCTGGCACGGGCTTGGTCAGCCATCGCTCGCCCGCTCGCCAGGCCTGCCCGAGCGGACGTAGCACCCGGAGGGCTTCGCTCTCCGCAACCGGGCTCGCCAGCACCAATGCATCCGCGACATTGTCTGCCAGCGGGACCCGGCCCTCCCGGAGTTGGTTTACAAAAATCTTCGTTCCGAGCAGGCCCGAAGCCTCGGCCATTTCGAAAAAGCCCCGCTGTTCCCCCTCTGCCAATACCAGAATCTGCCACTCACTTGCCCGGGCCAGATCGATAACGAACTCGGGTGAATACCCCGCAACGCAAACGATGCCGCGCTGGAGATTGACTTCCTTCAGGGTCTCTTCAACGGATTCCTCCGATCGTGTCTCAATAGGGACCAGGCAAATGATCGCCAACCAGAGCACGATATATCGTGTTTTCATGAGATCGAAACAAAAACGATTCGATCTCTTTTTATCGCTCCGACGTTCGCGTGTCACTATGGAATGCGGCGGACTTGCGTATCCGTCACGGCGGAAATCCCGTTACATCCGGCAGATCAACAGCTCGCGTTCGTAGATGAGTTCCTTGGGCAGGTGACTCTTCAGATCGAGGAAGAGTTCCTCGTGAGAGAGAATCTCCTGACGCCACGCGGCCCGGTCGAAGTATTGTAGTTCATTGAATTTTTCCTCGGAGAAATTGAGGCCGGTCCAGTCGATGTCGGCGTAGTTGGGTACCCAGCCAATGGGCGTCTCTTTCGACATGCCGTGACCATTCGAGCGATCAACGATCCACTTCAAGACACGCATGTTTTCGCTGAATCCTGGCCAGAGAAATTTGCCGTCGGCGTCCTTGCGGAACCAGTTCACATTGAAGATGCGCGGGGTGGCAGTGAGTGATCGTTGCATGGATATCCAGTGGCGAAAGTAGTCACCCATGTTGTAGCCGCAGAAGGGGAGCATCGCCATCGGGTCTCGCCGCACTTTGCCGATGGTGCCGGCGGCTGCGGCCGTCATTTCGCTTCCCATCGTGGCCCCCATGTAGACCCCGCAGCTCCAGTTGAATGCCTGATAGACCAGTGGCATGGTCGTGGCACGTCGTCCGCCGAATATGATCGCGCTGATCGGTACCCCTTCCGGCTTTTCCCAATCGGGATCGATGGTCGGGCATTGTGATGCCGGAGCCGTGAAGCGTGAGTTCGGGTGCGCGGCCTTAGTGCCCGTCTCTTTGGCGATCTCCGGTGTCCACTGATTGCCCTGCCAGTCGATGGCCTTCGCAGGCGGGGTGTCGGTCATGCCCTCCCACCAGACTCCGCCGTCGGGTGTGAGCGCGACGTTGGTGAAGATGGTGTTTTTTCCCAGCGACGCCATCGCATTGGGATTGGTCTGATTGCTGGTGCCGGGTGCCACGCCGAAGAAGCCTGCTTCAGGATTGATGGCGTAGAGCCGGCCATCCGCACCGGGTTTGATCCAGGCAATGTCATCGCCGACTGTCCAAACCTTCCAGCCCTGATCAGCGAAGTGTTTCGGGGGAATGAGCATCGCGAAGTTGGTCTTGCCGCAGGCGCTGGGAAAGGCGGCGGCGACATAGGTCTTGTTTCCGTCGGGATCTTCGACTCCAAGGATGAGCATGTGCTCGGCCATCCAGCCTTCATCACGTGCCATGGCGGAGGCGATACGGAGTGCGAAGCACTTCTTCCCGAGCAGGGCATTGCCACCGTAGCCGGAACCGTAGCTCCAGATCTCACGCGTCTCGGGAAAGTGAACGATGTATTTCTCCCTGCTGCATGGCCAGGGCACATCTTTCTGGCCCTTTTTGAGTGGTGCGCCAACCGTGTGCATACACGGTACGACACGCTTGTCTGTCTTGTCGATCAACTGGAAGACGCGTTTCCCGATGCGCGCCATGATGCGCATGTTCACGACGACGTAGGGCGAGTCGGTGAGCTGCACGCCGATGTGAGCCATTGGTGAATCCAGCGGTCCCATGCTGAAGGCCAGCACATACATCGTGCGGCCCTTCATGCAGCCGTTGAAAAGACCGCGCAGCTTCTTTTTCATTTCATACGGATTAACCCAGTTGTTAGTGGGGCCCGCGCCCTCTTTCGAGGCGCTGCAGATGAAAGTAAAATCCTCGACCCGGGCGACATCACTGGAATCGGATCGGGCGAGGAAACATCCCGGCCACTTTTTTGGATTGAGGCGGGTCAGGGTGCCGCCCTCGATCATCTCCTCGCACAATCGATCATATTCGGACTTCGATCCATCCACCCAGTGAATGCGGTCCGGCTTGCATAATGCGGCCATCTTCTTGACCCAGCGCAGGAGGTGAACATTGTTGCTGAGAGGCTTGGATGAGTCGGATTTGGTCATAGGTCAGGTCGAGTCGAGCGGGATACTAAAGGAGCTTGGCTAATGTTGCCAGTCCTTACAGAATCGACATCCGGATTTTCAACCGCTTTTTAGCGTTTTGCTCCTGAACTAGCGTTTCGACTGAGGCACCAGGGCAATACTTTCCGGACTAACCTCAATGAGACGCTTCTTATACAAATGCCCTATCGCCTGCTTAAATGCCTTTTTACTTGATCCGAACGTGTCCCGAATCACATCGGGTGAACTCTCATCGCCAACCGCGATGCGCCCCCCCCGGGAGCGAAGGACTTCGAGAATGCGGTCGGAAAGATCGGTGACGCGGCTGTAGCCGACCGGCTCAAGTGAGAGATCGATTTTATAATCCTCGCGCAGAGCCCTCACGTACCCTTGCAACTTGTCCCCGGGTTCGAGAGGTCGATGAACTTCACTCTCGTGAATGAGTCCGCGGTGTTTCCCGTCGATGACGGCTGCGTAACCGAGGGGGGTTTTTTCGAGGACGAGCAAGGTGACTGGCTGTCCGGTTTCATAACGCGGGGCGGTCTTGTCGAGGTATCGCCCAAGCTTCGAGGTGGCAATAATACGATTTGTCTTTTCATCGACGATGACCCGCACGACGACCCGGTCGCCGGTGCGGACTTTTTTGCTCTGTTCGGCAAAGGGCAGGAGCAGATCCTTCGGCAGTCCCCAGTCGAGGAAGGCACCGATGCGGTCGTTCACTTCGATGACTTTCAGCCCCGCAAACTCGCCGACCTGACAGAGCGGGAGCAGGGTCGTCGCGACGATCCTGTCCTCGGAATCCCTTGAGACAAAAACAGGCACTTCGTCTCCCTGCTCGACATCGGCGGGGACTTCACGCGTCGGGAGCAGGATCTCTCCGAGGGGGCCGCCATCGAGGTAGAAGCCGTGGTCCGATTCGCGAAGGATGATGAGTTGATTGATTTTGCCGAGCAGGGCCATCGCCCATAGTAACCGCAACGGCGCGGATTGCCTCCGGTTTTCGCGGGGGTTTGGGTCGCGCGAGGGGGCGGGACGTTCAACGCCAGGTTAGCGTTTTTAATTGGCCGTGTTCAGCATGAGCCGGGTCGATGGATCGCAATTCCAGCGAAAGCCCCGTTCCCGAGATCGTCGCGCGGACCCATCCGCTCGGGCGGGCCTTGTCGAAGACATAGGCTGTCGGTGGCAGATTGATCTCGTGGAGACCGTCGGGTTCCTGCTTGAGCAGCCAGGTGTGACTGTGGCCGTAGATGTAGGCCTTGGCGGCTGGCCGGGTGCTAAGGGTTTGGAGAAACGCCTCGCTATCGACGAGGCCGCTGATTTTGACTTTTTTGTCACCGGGAATAATGTCCTCGCGAAAAACCTGAGGGTAATGGTGTCCTATCACGATGGCGGGCTTTCCGGGTGAGGCATCGATCATTTTGGCAACCCAATCCAACTGCTCCGGTCCGAACTCACCCTCGACTTTGTTGACGTAACGAAGTGAGTCCAACAGGATCAGATTGGCGATGGGAGTCTCGATGAGGGAGCAGAGTTTTCCGGCAACAGGGGACTCACCGGACGCATCCCCCAGAGCGGCGGAAAATTTATCGCGGTCATCGTGGTTTCCGAGGGTGAAATGAATGGGGAGACCGGCATCTCGAAGCGGTTTGAGCAGCTCAATGAGGGTCGTATAGTCGCCAGGCTGTCCGTCGAGAAAAGCGCAGTCACCGTCGATGATGACACCGGCAAGGGTGTCCTTTTCCGCGACCACTTCTTTGATCACCTGACGGAGATGTTCTGCCATATTCACCCCCTGACTTGAGATCTTTGTCGGGTCCGCGTCGATGTGGGTGTCGGAAAGCAGCGCCCAGATTTCGGTATCGGATGATTTGGCGGCGAAGCTCCGGCCTGCCGTCGTTAATGCGAGAACGGCAGATCCCTGAATGAAACGGCGGCGGGAGAGTGAGTCGAGGTGGAGTGGCATGGAGGAAGTATGGCTCAAAACCGGAACGTAGCAAAAGCCAGATCGCGGATTCTTTAGTTCAGTTGAGTCCGCAAATCCGTCTGCTTCGCGCTTTACGGCACTGCGCATCCTTGGTTCTCTTGTACAGATGAAAACCAGCCTTCTTTTGTTGTCCGTCGCGGCCCTTATTCAGACCGGGGCGGCCCTCGCTGAAAGGCCGAATGTCATCTTTGTCCTCGCTGACGATCTCGGCTATCGCGAGTTGGGGTGTTATGGTCAGGAGAAGATCAGGACTCCGCGGATTGACGAGCTTGCGGCCTCGGGGATGCGTTTCACGCGCGCCTACTCGGGCAACGCCGTTTGTGCACCCTCGCGCTGTGTGCTGATGACCGGCAAACACCCCGGACATGCCACGGTGCGCGACAATGCCTCGGTCGAACCCGAAGGGCAGCACCCTCTCCTGGCTGCCGATATCACGCTCGCCGAACTGCTCAAGGCCGAGGGCTACACGTGCGGTGCCTTTGGTAAATGGGGCCTGGGTAACACGACTTCGGACGGGAATCCGAATCGGCAGGGTTTCGACCGCTTTTTCGGGTATAACTGTCAGGCCCACGCCCATTCCTATTATCCGGCCACGCTCTGGAGTGACGGCGAATTGTTTCCCCTGAAGAACGATCCACCCGTGCCCGGTCACGCGGGATTTGCCCCCGGTGCCGATCCTTCCGATCCGGTAAGCTATGACCAGTTTAAGGGGAAGGACTACGCGCCTGACCGCATTCATGAGCAGGCTGTGAAATTCCTGCGTGAGAACCACGAGCGCCCCTTCTTTCTCTATTATCCGAGTGTAATTCCCCACGTCGCCCTGCATGTTCCGGATAAAGATCTTGAACCCTATCTCGCCGAGAAATGGAGCGATCCGTCTTTCGTGCGCGCCAGGGGAGGTTACACGCCCCACTATACCCCGCGTGCCGCCTATGCCGCGATGATCTCGAAGCTCGATACGCAGGTCGGGGAACTCGTCGACCTGGTCGCTGAACTCGGCTTGAGCGAAAACACGCTCATCATCTTCACCTCGGACAACGGCGCGACCCATTTGCACGATGAAGTCGATGTCGACTTCTTCAAGAGCGTGGGTGAGCTGCGCGGGCTGAAAGGAGAGCTCTACGAGGGGGGCATCCGTGTTCCGCAGATCGCGGTCTGGCCGGGCAAGATTCCGGCCGGGAGCACGAGCGACCGTGTCACTGGTTTCGAGGACTGGGTCCCCACCATTCTTGATCTGGCGGGGGCTGCTGTTAAGAAGCCGGAGGATATCGACGGAATCAGTTTTGCGGCCACTCTTCGCGGCGGGAGGGAGGAGTCTCGTCCGTTTCTTTATCGCGAATTCCCCGGTTACGGGGGGCAGCAGGCCGTCTGGCTCGGTCGGCGATGGAAGGGGATACGGACCGGTTTAAGTAAGAAGGATCCCAACCTCACCATGCAGCTCTATGATCTCGAAGCCGATGTCGCCGAGGCAAAGGATGTCGCGGCAGCGAACCCTGAAACGGTGCAGGAGATCGAACGGATCATGGAAAGGG
>JAGNMT010000535.1 GCA_017991025.1 Verrucomicrobiales bacterium | reverse complement strand
CAATCTCCATGGAAGTCCTTATTTCAATCCTTCGCTTCATCGGTGTTCTTTTTCTTGTCCTCATGATGTTCAACATCATGATCGTAGTTCACGAATGGGGTCACTTTCTTGCCGGTCGCTGGCGCGGCCTTTACATTGACCGCTTCCAGATCTGGTTCGGCAAGCCGATCTGGAAAAAGACCTACAACGGGGTCCAGTACGGCCTCGGCTGGATTCCGGCGGGCGGGTTTGTTTCGCTCCCACAGATGGCTCCGATGGAGAGCATTGAGGGCAAGGTGGAGGGCGACGCCCCGAAAAAGCAGCTTCCGCCAATCTCTCCGCTCGATAAGATTATCGTTGCGTTTGCTGGACCTCTTTTCAGTTTTCTCCTCGCCGTAGTCTTTGCGGTGGTCGTCTGGGCGGTGAAAAAGCCCGTCACTGAATCTGTCGGTACTACCACGATCGGTTCGGTCGTCGAAGCGTCGCCGGCGGAAAAGGCGGGTCTCAAGGCCGGTGACCGGATCACCTTCGTCGACGGGCATCAAGTGAAACGTTTCCAGGGCATGGACAGTTCCATCATGTGGACGATCATTTCGAGCACCAATCAGAATATCGAGATCGATTTTGTACGTCCCGGAGCCGGTGAGATGTCCGTTGTTGTCGAGCGACCCGCCGCAGCGGAAGTCACCAAGATCGAAGGACACTGGTTTAAGAAGGCATGGGCCTATGTCAGCTCACGCCCGGCACTCAGGACGATCGGTATTTTCCCGCAGATTTCTCCTGTCGTCGGACGCGTCATGAGCAACAGCCCGGCAAAGGCTGCGGGGCTGCACACCGGTGACGTAATCAAAACCATCGCGGGGACCCCGGTTTCCTCACCTGAAGAAGTGGCGGATTTCAAATGGGAAGTGGGCAAGCCCGTGGCACTCACCTACAGCCGCAACGACAAGATCGTCGAAACAATGATTTCTCCGCGAGTGCCGGAAGTAGCGGGAACCAAAGCCCTCATCGGTGTCGGCTGGGATGGAGACGGCATCCGCACCCTGGTTCGTGAAAACCCGGCAACCCAGATCGTAAACAGCGTTAAGGCAATCGTTAAAACACTGCAGGCTGTCTTTTCACCGAAGTCCGATGTAAAAGCGGGCCATCTCAGCGGGCCGGTCGGCATCATGGGGCTCTATTACGATCTTTTCCAACATAGCGAGGGTTGGCGTCTCGCCCTCTGGTTCAGCGTCCTCCTCAATGTGAACCTCGCGATTCTCAATCTCCTTCCTTTCCCGGTGCTGGACGGCGGACACATCGTGATGGCCTCGGTGGAATGGGTCAGCAAACGTCAGATCCCTTTCAAATTTCTCGAGATCGTTCAGACGGCTTTTGTCCTCCTCCTGCTCGGATTCATGGCCTTTGTGACGCTCAAGGATGTCGGTGATCGAGTTCCGAAAGGGGATGCAAGCAGCGAGGGTGGTGCCCCGGCTCCCGAGTTCCTGCCTCTTGAGAAGTCGATATGAGCCGGCGTTATTCTCCTTCGCCACTGAACCTCTCCCGCCGCCCCACCCGGGCGGTCATGATAGGACCTGTCGGAGTCGGAGGGAACAATCCGGTGCGGGTCCAGTCCATGCTCACGAGCGACACTCGGGAGGCCGAGGATTGCATTAATGAGTCGATGGGCCTCGTTGAGGCAGGCTGCGAAATCGTCCGGGTCACCGCGCAGACAAAAAAGATCGCCGAGAATCTCGAGCCGATCGTTGCGGGGATTCGCGCCCGGGGGAGCGATGTCCCCATCGTCGCGGACATTCACTTCAAGCCCGACGCCGCCATGGAAGCGGTGAAATGGGTCGATAAAGTAAGGGTCAATCCCGGCAACTACGCGGATAAGAAGAAATTCCAAATCCGCGAATACACCGATGACCAGTACGCGGAAGAGCTCAGTCGTATCGAAGAGGAGTTCGGACCTCTCGTCGAAGAGGCGAAAGCGCGCGGAGTCGCGATGCGGATCGGGACAAACCACGGATCCCTCAGCGACCGGATCATGAACCGCTTTGGCGACACGCCGCTCGGCATGGTCGAGAGCGCGCTGGAGTTTGCCCGGATTGCCCGTCAGCGCGGCTATCACGATTTTGTCTTCTCGATGAAGGCGAGCAATCCCAAAGTCATGATCGAGGCCTACCGCCTCCTCGTGGCGCGTCTCGCGGAACTCGGGGATGACTGGAATTACCCCATCCACCTCGGTGTCACTGAAGCCGGCGACGGCGAGGACGGACGAATCAAAAGCGCGATCGGAATCGGTTCGCTGCTGGCCGACGGCATCGGCGATACGATCCGGGTGAGCCTGACCGAAGACTCCGTTTACGAGATCCCGGTGGCGAAGGCCCTCGTCGAACAGATTACCGCGCTGCGTGCAAAAAACGGGGCTCCTATCGCCGGTCTCAGCTGGGAGGAAGTGCCCTGGAGTCCCTTCGAGTATCAGCGGCGGCCTTCCGCAAAAATCGAAGTGCAGGGTATCGCTCTCGGAGCCGATGAGACCATCCGTGTCTTCACGACTCAGGAAAAATGGAACGCCCTCGCCCACAAACTGGCGAAGCTGGGCGATTATCAGCCGGAGATCGTCATCGAGAGTTCTGGCGTCCTCGAACTCGATCCCCGCGACGAAGCCGCGCTGGCCGCCCTCAATGCCTCCGCATTACCGAGGCTCATCACCGTCGCCAACGGACTCGATCTGCCGGTTATTCCCGCGTTCCGCCTTCTTGCAGCTAAGGCGGATCCGAAGCACCCGATTTTGTTGAAGGACACGCTTTTTCCCGTGACTGAAGGGGGTCAGGACTTCCTCCATACCCTCTTGAATGCGAGCATGAACATCGGTTCGCTGCTCTGCGACGGGATCGGTGATGCCGTCATTGTGCAGGGTGAGAACGCTCCCGGTCAGTCGCTCCGACTCACCTACAATATTCTTCAAGCCGCAGGCTCACGCATTTTCAAAACCGACTATGTCGCCTGCCCGAGCTGCGGACGAACGCTCTTCAATCTGCAATCGACGACCCAAAAGATCCGCGAGGCGACCGGCCATCTCAAAGGCGTCCGTATTGCGGTGATGGGCTGCATCGTCAACGGTCCCGGAGAAATGGCCGACGCCGACTTCGGCTACGTCGGTGGGGCACCCGGCAAGATCAATCTCTATGTCGGAAAAGAGGCGGTGAAGTTCAATATCCCGGAGGAGGAGGCGGTCGACAGACTCACTGACCTGATCAAAGAGCACCACCGCTGGATTGAGGCTCCGCTGGAGGCGGCGGAGATTGCCGATTAAAACTGGCTCACTTCCTCTCCAACGTCACGACACACTCCAGATGCCGCGTCTGGGGAAAGAGGTCGAACGGCTGTATGTTCGT
>JAGNMT010000534.1 GCA_017991025.1 Verrucomicrobiales bacterium | reverse complement strand
CTGCGCGAGGTGCTCTTTGTCCGCGAACCGAGCGCTCATCTCAAGACCTGGGAGGGCCACAAACATTCCCGGAGCGAGGCGCAGGCCATCTCAGGGATCAGGGAGATCAAGTGGCTGAGTGAATTCCCGGCGATCTTTCACCGGCTCATGTGTGAAATGGAGCACATCTACCTGAATTCAAACGAACACAACCGGGCGGTCATCGAGGTGGAAACGCGGGACGCCCGATTCATCAAACGGGTGAAGGCAAAATATCCGCTTCACGACTACCGCCGGCTTGCACGGGTAATGCATCAGCTTCGCGTCGTGAAATCTGACAACGAAGTCGCGCTGATCAGTCGCGCCTGCGGCATCACACGTGAGGGATTTCTCCGCCTCCTACGAAAGGTGAAGCCGGGCATGATGGAGTTCGAAGTGGAGGCAGAGCTCGCCCACGAGTTCATCGGGAACCGGGGGAAATTTGCCTACAATCCTATCATCGCGAGCGGTGCCAACGCGTGCACGCTGCATTATAACCAGAACGATCAGCCCTGTCGCGATGGCGATCTTCTGCTTCTCGATGTGGCGGCAAACTACGCGAATTATCAATCCGACCTCACACGCACGATCCCGGTGAACGGCCGTTTCACGAAACGTCAGCGCCAGGTCTACGACGCCGTTCTGCGCGGCCTGCGCGCCGCCACGAAGGCCGCTGTTCCGGGTAAACTCCCCAAGGATTGGCAGAAGGAATCCGAGAACATCATGGAGGAGGAATTGCTCAAGCTGGGGCTTTTAAAACCGCGCGACATCAAGCGGCAGGATCCTGACAAACCGGCCGTGAAGCAGTATTTCATGCACGGGGTGGGCCATCCGATCGGGCTGGATGTGCACGATGTCAGTCTGCTGCGGGAGCCTTTTGCCGCCGGCTGGGTCATCACGGTCGAGCCGGGGATTTACCTCCCGGAAGAGGGCTTCGCCGTTCGACTGGAGAACACCGTGGTGGTGACCGAGGGCGAACCAATCGATCTCATGGCGGATATTCCGATCGAGGCAGAGGAGATCGAAGCAAAGATGAACCGGAGACCCAAAAAGCCGGGGACCCGCCGATGAAAATCACGGCAATCCTTCATGCCGCCTTCGTCATTCTCTTCGCCGCGCCGATGAATGCTCAACCATCAAAGGCGCAGGATATCTCTGCCGCAGATCAGTCTCTCGATGCCTTCTTCCGGGCCTACCTCGATGCCGACTTCGAGCTCAGCCCGATGCGGGCGACACGATTGGGAGATCATCGTTTTGATCAGAGGCTCGACGACGTTTCGCCTGCCGCGAGGGAGAAGCGGCTCGAACTGGCCCGGCGTACCCTGGAAACGCTGCCGCAAAAGGTGGCCTTTACGGAACTCTCGCGGGGAGCTCAGGTGGATTTTGAAATCCTGCGCGAGAATTTGACCCTTGATCTATGGCTCGAGGAAACGGAACGGGCCTTTGAGAACGACCCCCGGCTCTACACCGGACTCGCCACCGAATGTGCCTACGTTCTTCTCACCCAATCGACGCTGCCGGCGGAGATGAACCTCACCAACGCGATCGCCCGCATCCGGCTCGTGCCGGCGATGCTCATCGCGGCGAGGGAGAACTTGAAACACCCTCCGCGCATTGTGACCGAAACGGCGATCCGGCAGAACAAGGGTGCGATCGCATTTTATCAAAGTGAGATTCTGGCAATGATAGGTGATTCTCCGCAACGCGGGACACTTAAGGAGGTCTCCGGGGAGGCCGCAAACGCTCTGGAGATTCATCAGGATTTTCTGGAGAAGGTATTACTGCCTCGCTCTTCGGGTGAATGGCGCATCGGCAGGGAACGATTTGCCCAAAAACTGGAGAAGGTCCTCGATGCCGGGATCACTGCGGAGCAGGTAATCGCAGAGGCGGAAGCACAATTTGTTGAGACCAGGCGGGACATGCTCCTCATTTCCCGGCAACTGTGGGCGAAGTATTTTCCGAAGGTCCCGTTGCCGGCCAATGATGCGGAAGGTCAGCGGGAGACCATTCTGCGCGTCATCGAAGAGGTCGGTTTCGATCATGGGAAGCCCGAAGAACTGGCTGCAAACGCCCGGGCAACGGTGGCCACGCTGAAACAGTTCATCACCGATCACGGGATCCTGCAACTGCCGGAACCGGATCGTTGTCAGATCATTGAAATGCCGGAGTTTCAACGCGGCAACTCAATCGCATTTCTCAATCCCGCGCCGCCGCTGGACTCGGCGTCGTCGAGCATCTACGCCATCAGTCCTCCGCCCGGGGACTGGGAGACATCGCAGGTGGAAAGTTTCCTGAGCGAATACAACGCGCAAATGCTGAAGGTGCTCACGATCCACGAGGCCTATCCCGGACACTATGTCCAACTCGAGTATGCGAATCGACACCCCTCGCTGATTCGCCGGGTTCTTGGTTCAGGAGTTTACATGGAGGGATGGGCGAACTACTGCGAACAAATGATTCTCGATCAGGGTTATGGAGAGGGTGACCTCGCGCTGCGGCTCATGCAGCTGAAGTTCTTCCTCCGCAGTATCGCCAATGCGATCCTCGATCACAAGATGCACAGCACGGCGATGACGGATGAAGAAGCGCTCCGGTTTCTCACCGATGAGGCCTTTCAAAACGAGGGTGAGGCAAAATTGAAAGTAACCCGCTCTCAACTCGGATCCTGCCAGCTCTCAACCTACTTTGTCGGACGCAGCGCGTTCATGCGGCTGCGACGGGATTTGCAGCGGGAGATGGGCGATGCCTTTGCTCTTGGTCGCTTTCATGAAGCCATCCTCGGACAGGGGTCCGTCCCCGTAAAATATCTGCCTGAACTGACAAGGGCCGGTTTAGATCCCGCTCAGGAGCCCCGATAAAATCAGGTAACTTTAATCCATGAGAATCCGTAACCCTCTATCTGTTATCGTTATTCTGGTGCTGGTTTCCGCTGTTGCGAGAGCGGAAGAAGCACCCCGTGACTCGCCCCGCCCGAACCTCCAGGTGATCAACGGAAGTGACGGCGCGGTCGATGTTTTCTGGCTCAAGTCAGAAACCGAGCGGGTCCCGAACGGCGCGGTTCTTCCGGGAAAATCCACGATCATTGCGACCACCATCGGGCATCGTTTCGTCATCGTGAGCCGTGCCGACAAACTTCAGCGGACGGTTACCAGTATTGGCCCGGTGCAGGCATTTCGCTTCGAGAAGCTGAGTGAAGAAGGCATTCCCCCCTTTTACACTCAGGTGGTTCGCGCCCATGGTTACCCCATTGTCGCCTCGTCCGGAGTTAGCCCCTTTGCCCTCAAGGAAGCCGCCTATCTGGTCGATCAAATGCTCGGGAGACGGCCCGATGTGCGCACGGCGATGATCGAAAG
>JAGNMT010000054.1 GCA_017991025.1 Verrucomicrobiales bacterium | reverse complement strand
TTCGAAATCCCGCCTGGCTCGTTACCCAATTACGTTCCATGCCCGGGACAGCCCCGAAAACACCCACACAGCACACGGCCCATCTGTTTTTCGGAAGAAGCAATCGGGTATGAGAAATGCAGGCTAACCGTCCTGATTTTTCCGGCCAGGTCGCCCCGGTTCTGTCCGTGGCGAACCGGAATTGACCGGTGAACAGAATCCTGTGCCTGGAAGGTCAGTGGGTCAGTGCATAGAAGACGATATTGATCCCGAGCGGGTAGGCGTATTTTTCGGAAAATTCGCGAAAATACCAGGGGTCTGTCCCTTCCTCCTCCCAGCCATCACCGAGGTCAGTGTTAAAGCAGATCATCATACATACCCGCCCCGCGTCATCGAGGATCGCGCGATAGTGAGGCGTCTCCGAGCCGGGTTTGTTCCACTCGTAAGTGATTCCCTCCTCCCGGCCCATCATCGCCATGCCCACCGCCGGAATTTGCGGTTTAATCTCGAGATCGAAGACCATGTGAAAGATGGGGTGATCTAGCTCCAATTCAACGAATTCACGATCGGGGAAAATCTGCCTTAGCGCCCGTTCAAAGTTTTTCCATTCATAGTGCCCCCAGAAGTCATCGACCATGATGAATCCCCCGTTTAGGAGGTAGTCGCGAAGAATGGTCGCTTCTTCATCCGTGATCCAGATATCACCCACTTCGATCATGTAAACGAAGGGGTAATGCCGCAGTTGCTCGGCATCGATGTCGACAATGGCCCCTTTCGGATCGACTTCTAACGACGTCAACTGTTGGAGACGGTAGGAAAAATTGAGTTCGCTATCCGGGTAATCGATCAACCATTTGGCGCGCTGCCCCATCCAGGTGCCGGAATTGTAGCGAAGCCGGGCAAAAGTGAAGACGTCATTCGGCAATTCCGGGTTGACACCCCAGTCAGGGAATTCGTCATATCGTCCCCTTCCCCAATCGCGCGGATCTTCAGGTACTTCACCATCCTTGATGCCGAAGTAGGTGGGCCTGGCGAGGCCCGATTTGTCCTCTGTCAGCCCAACGGCAGAGAGAAAAAGAAGCACCACGAGGCCGGAGGATTTCAGGTGCAGACGGGGCATGGGGGAGACGTTACGCGAGATTCGGAGGGGGAGACAAGAAAAACTTCGTGCACCCTCAATCCCGCGTCGACTCCAGCCCGGAAATCAGATCATCAATCTCCGGCCCTTCACCCCATTGCGAATCACCCCGGCTTCTCGCGCCGGACGCGGAATCTCCAACTCCAAATCGACTGGGCGGCGAAAAATTGTGGAAAGCAGATCGAGCACATTGAGACGGAACGAACTCATCAATCGCCTGTCTCACCATCCTTCCTTCTACTGCGGGGAATTGGCGACGGAGCGTGCGAGATCGCACCACTTCTGAAACTATTTAGAATAGTTCTTGATCTAAACAGCCTTTTGGCTATCGGTGACGTAACAGATCGTAATGACAGTCCAAACCATCGTTTCAAAAGCATCCGAAGACTTCGGCGGGCTCCGGATGACGAAGCAGCGCCAGGTTGTCTACGACGTGTTGATCGATCTCGGACCCAGCCACCCTACCGCTTCCGAGGTTTTTGTCTCCGCAAAAGAGCGGATGCCCTCGATTTCCCTCGCGACCGTCTACAATTGCCTTGAAACGTTAACGGGGGCGGGTGCGATCAGGCAGGTCAACATCGACCGTGAGGCCTCGCGCTTTTGCCCGAATCTCCAGCCGCATGCCCATTTCTACTGCACCGGGTGCGACAGTGTCTTCGACATTAATCCCGCCAATGGAGCCGAGCCTTCTTCGGTCTGGGCGCTTCCTGACGGATGTCGCGTCGAGGAAATGCATGTCGCGATGAGAGGTGTCTGCGGAACCTGCCCGAAATGCGGTCAGGAGAACGGCATCTCCTGAACATTCTTTTGCTTTTAATACATGAGTCAGTCCCTGAAAATCACCAATCTCCATGCTACGGTTGATGGCACCGAAATCCTCAAAGGCCTCTCCCTCGAAGTTCCCAAGGGCGAAGTGCACGCCATCATGGGTCCGAACGGTTCCGGGAAATCGACCCTTTCCAAGGTCATGGCCGGACACGAAGCCTACGTGGTGACGGAAGGTTCCGTGATGCTCGATGACATTAACCTTCTCGAACTCGCCATCGACGAACGTTCGCGGGCCGGGTTCTTCCTTGCCTTCCAGTATCCCCACGAAATTCCGGGAGTGAGCAATGCGAACTTTCTGCGTGCGGCCCGTCAGGCCCGTTTGCCTAAGGGTGAGGAAGTCGATGCCGTCGCCTTTTATCGGGAGATGTATCTGAAAATGGACGAGCTCGGCATGGACCGGAAGTTTACAGGCCGTTCCGTGAACGAAGGCTTTTCCGGAGGCGAGAAAAAGCGGAATGAGATCCTCCAGATGATGATGCTCGAACCGAAGTATGCGGTCCTCGATGAGACCGACAGCGGACTGGACATCGATGCGCTTAAGATCGTCGCCCAGGGTGTGAACGCGATGCGTTCGCCGGAGCGCGGGTTCCTCATCATCACCCACTATCAGCGGCTCCTCGACTATATCGTGCCGGATGTTGTTCACGTGTTGTTCGACGGGCGCATCATCAAGACGGGCGGCAAGGATCTTGCTCTCGAACTGGAAGAGAAAGGCTACGACTGGGTCACAAAAGAACTCGTGCTCGCCTAGGTCGACGGCTACAGCATTTTGAATATTTTTAGCGGTTGGAATCACAAAAGGACACCAAGATCATGCCAGACAGCGCGACAATGGAAGCGGTCAACATTGACCAGGACAATGGGAATTTTTCCTATCCGGAGGACTACCTTTTTGATGCCGGCACCGGGTTGAGTGAAGGCACGGTTGATTACATTTCGAACATCAAGGGAGAGGCCGAGTGGATTCGTGAATTTCGCCAGAGAGCACTCAAGGTCTTTTACGCCAAGCCGATGCCAACCCATTGGGCGAGCAAGGATCTGGAGAACATCATCTTCAACGACATCCGTTATTATCTCTCCAAAGGGCAGGTGCCGACGAGGAGCTGGGACGAAGTGCCCGACGATGTGAAAAAGACTTTCGAACGTCTCGGCATTCCCGAGAAAGAGCGCAAGTATCTCGCCGGAGTCGAGGCCCAATTTGATAGCGAGGCCGCCTATTCGAACGTGAAGGAGGAGCTCACCAAACAGGGCGTTATCTTTGTTAACTCAACCGAGGGCCTTCGTGAACACCCCGAGATTTTCCGGAAGTGGTTCGGCAAAGTGATTCCGACCGGTGACAACAAGTTCTCCGCCCTCAACAGTGCCGTCTTTTCCGGTGGCAGCTTCATTTACGTGCCTCCCGGCGTGAAGGTGAAGCATCCGCTCCAGGCCTATTTCCGCATCAATGCCGAGAACTTCGGTCAGTTCGAGCGGACTCTCATCATCGTCGATGAGGGTGCCGAGGTCACTTACATGGAGGGCTGCACCGCCCCGAAATTCGAGACCGCGACGCTTCACAGCGCCGTCGTCGAACTCGTCGCGATGAAAGATGCGAAGATCCAGTACATCACCGTGCAGAACTGGTCGACCAATGTATTTAACCTCGTCACGAAGCGCGGTCTTGCTCATGAGAATGCGGAGATCCGATGGATCGACTGCAACATCGGGTCGCGACTCACAATGAAGTATCCGGGTGTCATCATGAAGGGTCGTAAGGCCCGGGGTGAAGTGATTTCGATCGCTCTCGCGAACAATGGGCAACACCAGGACACCGGGGCGAAAATGATCCACGCCGCTGATGAGACGACCTCCAACATCGTGGCGAAGTCCATCTCGGTGGGAACCGGTCAGTCGACCTATCGCGGTCAGGTCCACATTCCCAGACACCTCAAGGGCTGCAGGAACAATACCGAATGCGACGCTCTCCTGATTAACTCAAGCAGTCGGACCGACACCTACCCGGCGATTACGGTGCGCGGCAATCAGCATGCCACGCAGCATGAGGCCAGCGTCAGTCAGGTCAGCGAGGACCAGATTTTCTATATGAAGCAGCGCGGGCTCTCTGAAGGCGAGGCGATGAGCCTCAGCGTGAACGGGTTCGTCAATGATCTTGTCCGCGAGTTCCCCATGGAATACAGCGTCGAGTTGAAACGCCTCATTGATATGGAAATGGAAGGTAGCGTCGGCTGAGCCCATATTTCTTCCCTACCCTACTCTTATACTTCTCTGTTTTTCCCGATGTCTACTGCCCTAATGCCCTCCGAGGAAACGATTACTTTGGAACCCGCGCAAAGCTGGATTTGCTCGCCTCCTGTTGCTGAAACGAGCGCCGCACTCCCGGGGTGGTATCGTTCGCTGCAGGAAACTGCCTGGCAGCGTTTCAACGAAGTTCCGGTGCCGACGCGGACGAATCAGCACTGGCGTTTCGCCGATCTGAAAATGATCCGGTTCACGGACCTCATACCCGCCGGAGCGGTTGCTGACACGGCAAGTCTGGTGCAACGGGCGATCGGGGGGCGTGTTACGGATTTTGCCGCCCATTTTGTGTTCGCGAATAACCGTCTTATCCACGCGGAAACCCCCGACCTCCCGAATGGAGCGGTTTGTCTGCCCATCAATGAAGCGCTCGTCTCTCATGGGGATCTCGTGCGCGAGCATTTCCTTCGGGAGACACAGAGCCTCGGCGGCGAGAAATTCGCAGCGCTCCACGGGGCCGCCACCCTGAGCGGTCTCTTCGTGCATTTTCCGAAGGGCTGTGTTAGTGAAAAACCCATCCTTGTCCACCACTTCTCCGGGGGAGAGGGCATGACTACTTTTCCACACACCCTCGTGATTGCCGGGGACAACGCTTCGGTCTCCGTGGTCGACATTTTCCAATCAATTGCCGAGTCGGAGCAGACGCTGACGGTCGGAGTGGTCGATCTCATCGCCGACCGGGGCGGCAAAATTCAATACGTCTCCCTTCAGGATCTCAGTGACAACGGGGCCAAGCACGTCCAGATCAACAACACCCGCGCCGGGCGCGACGCCTCCGTGAAAGTCGGATTCATCAATCTCGGTGCCGCCTGGGTCAGGAATGAATCCCTCAATCGCATGACCGATACCGGTGCCGACTGCCAGATTTTCAGCGCGAATCTCGCGAACGGCATTCAGGAATACGATCAGCGCACCCTGCAATCGCACGAAGCGCAACACACCACGAGTGATCTCTTTTTCAAGAATGCCCTCTACAATCAGTCGCGGACGATATTCTCCGGTCTTATCCATGTGAAACCCGGTGCCCACCATACCGACTCCTTTCAGACCTGTCGCAACTTGCTCGGCAGCAACGAAGCCGAGGCGAACTCCATGCCCGGACTCGAGATCGATGCCGACCAGGTGAAGTGCTCCCACGGCTCGACCTCGGGTCAGATCAGTGACGAGGAAATCTTCTACCTTCAGGCCCGCGGCATTCCTGCGGAGGCGGCAAGAAAGATCATCAGCCTCGGTTTCCTCAATGAGGCCATTGGCCGACTCGACGGCGAGGAATTGACCGGGTTCCTCTTTGCTCAGGTGGAACGGAAGTTCTCGACCCTCGACGAAGGGGCGTGATCAGACCTGCTCCTCTTTGTAATAAAAGATCTTCACAAACTCCATCCGGCGTTCCTCATCGTGCCCGCGTTCCATGAAGCTGGCGGCTTTGTGAACAAATCCCGAGGAGAACTTCAGCTCGACGCCGACATCGAGCTTCATGCGGCTCTTGAGTCGGTTGCCCGCTTTTTCCGCTTCCTTCTTTGATACCGAAAACTTCTCCTGAAGGGGCTGACCGTTTTCCTCTTCGTAGTCAACTTTAAAGGCCTCAAACTGGGCGATGCGCTCCGGCTTTTCGAGGGCGGCGGTTTGAAAATCTCCGAGATCGAACTCCTCGGTTTCCTTGAGGTAGTTCATGGCACGGCTCGCGACTTCCATACGCTCCTCCTGCCTTGTGTTCTCCGGTAGGCCCCGTTCGGCAAAGGCGACACAGAGTTCCGAATAGCGCCTTGTCAGGAAATCGTCGTTGGTTACCGGCTTCGCCCCGATAAAATCGCGCACCCAGAACTGCGTATTGCCCCCGCTCTTGTCGAAAAGATAAACCGAAAAGCCGTCGGCCCGTCCGTGATTAATGATGAGACAGCCCTTGTCGATTTTGTCCGGGTAGATGCCATGCTCCGTCGTGAGGACAAGGTCGCCGTCACGCTCCGAAATCTGGAGAAAGGGCACCTTGCTCTCCGATTTCACGATGCTGATCGCCTGGACCGCCTCGCCGGAAACGCCGACATGATCAATAAGCGCGACACAGAGATCGCCCGACTTGATGTTGGGATGATTCGATTTCGCGTGAAGATGTTTCGCAATCTTGGCCCCCTGCTCGAGGAGCGTGTCATTGTCATCGAAGATGGACGCGGCATAGCCGAAGAGCTCGTTGCTCTCGACGGACGTGTGATGATGGAGCTGTTGCAGTTCCAGAGCGCGGAAGGACTTCAAAAAGCAATGAGTCAGCAACTCCGCCTCTTCATCCTTAAAACGGCAGAGCGACTGCGAGGTCTGCAAGGGCTCGCTGCGCACCGGATTCCCCACTTTGGCGAGGGACATCGCGGAGAGTTTGGCGTTTCGAAAATTGAGGGTCAGGGCCATGGGCGGGGAGCACTGACGTTAATGAAAGATGAAGAAAGGTAAAGCAGTCAAATCTTCTAAGCGCGAACAATCCTGATATATCCAACGGCTTCAACAGCGAAACACGAAAGATAAATCCCTTATCATGAGAGATTTACGCTGATCCAACAGGGTTGAATCAGCCGCCTGACAGGGTCGGGTTCATCCCCTGATCCCATCCGGGTGCCGCCGCACGAGTTCACTTGTGCTTATTGACAAAACTCTTCAGCTTCGCCGCACTCATGTAGCCGGTCGTTCGACCGACCACCTTGCCATTCTTTACCGCAACGAAGGTGGGGAGGAGCTCGACCTTGTAGCTATCAGCGAGGGAAACCTGTTCGTCGACATTGATCGACTGGAAAGCAACTTCGCCATGATAACTCCTGGCGACAGATGCAAACACCGGTTTCATTTTCCGGCAGACACCACACCAGTCGGCTTCGAATTTCAGGATCTTCAGAGAACCGGGCTCGGCTTTAAGCGGCGTCGCGAGAAGGGCCGCGAGGCCGAAGATCGGGAGGGTGAGGAGGAACAATCGTTTTTTCATGGGAGCAAAGAGACCGGTGTCTCCCGGGTTGGACGAAGCACCAACTGAAACCTTTCAAGATTCACACCAGTTTCCGGTGCCGGTCAAGCCACGCCTGGACAAACTCTTCGGTCTCGACCGAAGTGTCGGTATTAAAACGCTTTTCGAGCTCGCCGATTTCCCAGCTTCCGAAAGGCGTCTTCCGGACAATAGAAAGCGTCGCCCGCTCGGGATGGAGCACCCGATAGATGAAGGTGTGCCCGGCATTGACCCGATAGGCATATCCCGCCACGCAGTTACCCTGTTCCTCCCCTTCATCGACGAGCCCGGCGGCACTGGTGATGGGCTCGATCCGGCCGGGGATGCCGGGGATGGGAGGGGAAAAGAAATGATGCCCGGCGAGTTCGTTTGCCTCGATCAATTGACGGACCCGGCGGCGATAGCTTTCGGCGACCTCGTCGTGAACGGTCCGAAGCCGGGCGAGACTTGCGAACTCATTGCAGCGCGCCCCGTTTCGCATTTCCTCCTGCATGCGCAGGGTGCTTGTGATCATGTGCACGACCCGGCCGCGGTAGTTTTCACTGCGGTCGTTCGCGACCTCGTTCAATAGATAGGCACTCGCCACCCGGGAGGCCTCGGGGTGGGCAAGGATTTCGACGACACCATAGTTGATCGAGGGAAGGTGGTTGAGCCGCGACTTGCTCTCCGACAATTCCTTTTCCAGGACACTCACGATGGAGCGCCAGTTGTCCCCGCTGATGGAAGCCGGGTCGATCTTTCGAAAGAGATTGACGGCCGAGTTGAGAGAGGGCAGTCCGAGCACTTCCATGAGATCCCGCTGGCGCAGAGCGCTGCAGCCCAGCGAGGAAATGAGCTCCTTATCCGACCCCAGCTTTTGCGCGAGGATGAAAGCGAGTGCCGGATTGGAAGTCGCGAGTTCGCAGGCACCCGCGTCGTGAGTCAGAAACATGAGGAGCGGCCATTGATGGGTCCGAAACGGCTCCAGGATGCGGGCGTAGGGCTTCGGCAACGAAAAGCGGAAGTGATCGAGAGCCCGTTTGCGCATTTGCGCCGGGGTCAACGCTCGAACCGGGGCTTTGCCGTGAGTCTCTTCGAAAAAGGAAAAGAGGAGCTGGTCACCGGGCGTTTTGGACTTTTCCTTTCTGGCCTTTTCGGGACGGTAGGGATGGACAAGGCGGAACTCGGGAATGAAAGGTTGCCAGCACGAGCCACGGCCTCGACGCATCATGGAACGCGGAACGGGCGATCCGGTGATGCGCATTTCTATCGAGTCCTTCACCAGGTGCAGGGCGCCGTTGGCGAAGGAATAGCCGGGCTCGGCTGGTTGTGCGGAAGGGGGCATCGGACCGTCATCAAAATCTAACGCAGGACTTCTTGCAACGGGATCGTGACGCCTCGTTCCATTTTCAATTGCCCGCTTCGGGAACATTGATTTTTCCGATTGGATTTCCCGATTTTGAGTCGAAAAGAAATCATGCCCGAACTCTGGTTCACCGCCGATCTCCATCTGGGGCACGGCAATATCATCAAATACTGCCAGAGGCCCTGGCTCTCCGGGGACGAGTTGCTTCGCGAGCGGGAAGCAACTCGCGGCGGAGGCAAGGTCTCGCACGAAACCGTTCAACGTCACGATGCCGCTCTCATCGAGGCAATCAACGAGCAGGTCGGAAAAAACGATGTCCTCTGGATCCTCGGTGATTTTTCCCTTTGTTCACTGGAGGAGGCGAAGGCCTACCGGGAGCGCATCCACTGTCGGGAGGTTAATCTTGTCAGAGGAAATCACGATCTTCCCTGTTATGATCTCCTCTTCAAGCGCGTGATCGATCAGGGAATGATCAAGCATCTCGGTCGCAAGATATGGCTCAATCATTACCCGATGCGGAGCTGGGACAAGGCTTTTCACGGTTCGTGGCATCTCTACGGGCATGTCCACGGGCGTTTGATGGCGGAGGATGCAGCCAATCCACGACTCCTCGCGAGGGATGTCGGGGTAGATGCGACAGATTACCGTCCCGTGAGTTTTTCGGAGCTACTTGAGTATATGCAGCCCAGAGAAGAGGCTTTTCGTGCGTGGAAAGCCTCCATTAGCGGGGGCGGCGGGAGCGGGGATGACTAAGAAACCGGCTCGCATTTCGGCGGCGATTCTCTAAGTTCCCTCTCCGGAACGATGGCAGGAGACGAAACAGACAGCGGCGTCAAAATGACGCCCATGATGGTGCAGTATCAGGCGATGCGGCGCGAGCTGCCCGATGATGTCCTGCTCCTTTTCCGGCTCGGAGATTTTTACGAGATGTTCTTCGACGATGCGAAGATCGCTTCGCCCATTCTCAATGTCGCCCTCACGAAGCGCAACGGCATGCCCATGTGCGGAGTTCCCCACCATGCCGCCGAAGGTTACCTCGCCAAGCTGATCCGGGCCGGAAAACGCGTCGCCCTCGCCGAGCAGACGACCGAGCCTCAGCCGGGGAAGATCGTGGAGCGGGCCATCAGCCAGATCATCAGTGCCGGGACGATTGACGACCTGAATCTCCTCGACTCGGCACGGTCCAATTACCTGGCCGCCGTCTTCCGCGCGAAAGGGCGTTTCGGTCTCGCATACATTGAGCACACCACCGGCGAATTCCGCGTCACGGAGTTCAAGGATCGCGAAGCACTCGATGACGAGCTCGCCCGTCTTCGCCCGAGTGAACTACTTTATTCAGAAGAGCAGGCGGATTCCTTTGATCTGGTTCCGAACGCCCAGCGTTACGATGCCTACACCTTCCTCGTTGATCAGGCCGAGTACACGCTGAAGCAACATTTCAAGGTGCAGTCCCTCGATGGATTTGGTTGCTCGGAAATGGTGCCTGCGATTGGCGCGGCCGGAGCGATACTCCACTACGTCGAGACGCAGTTGCGCCGCAGCGTAAAGCATCTGCGCACGCTTCAAGCTTATCGTACAGAGAACTACGTGCTTATTGATGCCTCAAGTCAGGCGAATCTCGACCTCGTCTCGAGCCGGTCGGGCGGGGTGAAGTCGTCTTTACTCGGAGCGATTGACCGGACCTCAACTCCGATGGGAGCCCGCAAGTTGCGCCACTGGGTTCTGCATCCAATTCGCGATCTCGCGATTCTCGTGGCGCGACAGGACATGGTCGAAGCGCTCATTCGCGAGCCCTTTTTGTTGAACACGCTCCGCCGTGATTTCAGTGAAGTGCGTGACATCGAACGCACCATCAGCCGCCTCAGTCAGGGATCGGGTAATGCCCGCGACCTGAAGTCTCTGGAGATGTCCCTTCGCAAAGTGCCCGATGTTCGCGAGCACCTGTTTGCCCTTGAGGGTGGAGCACTTGCCGTCGAGCTGGGACGCCGTCTTGGAGATTTTACTGAATTGGTGACTCTGTTAGGACAATCCATCGCCGACGAGCCCCCCGCTTCTTTGAAAGAGGGGGGCATTTTCGCCGACGGTTACAGCGAGGCTATCGACGAATTGCGCCGGGCCACCACCGACGGCAAGCAATGGGTCGCCGACCTCCAGGCTCGCGAGCAGGATCGCACCGGAATCTCTTCACTGAAGATCAAATACAACGCTGTCTTCGGTTATTTCATCGAGATCACTAACAGCCATCTCGAAAAAGCGCCGCCTGAATACACCCGCAAACAGACCATGAGCAATGCCGAGCGTTATATCACGCCGGAGTTGAAGGAGGTCGAAAACAAGATCCTCGGGGCGGACGAACGGCTCCGGGCGCTCGAATACCAGGAATTTCTCAATCTGCGCGAGACGGTGCTCGAGCACCTCGAAGCGATTCAAACGACGGCGGCGGCTCTGGCTGAGATCGATGTACTCACCGCTTTCGCCGAAACCGCGCGGCTCTTCGGTTACTGTCGTCCTTTCCTTAATGAAACGCGGAATCTCGTGATCAGGAATGGACGCCACCCGGTGCTCGATCAGAATATCGGTGAGGAGAAGTTTGTTCCCAATGACACGGGCATGGATGCGGAGACGAACCGTTTTATGCTCATCACCGGTCCGAACATGGCCGGTAAATCAACCTATATCCGGCAGGTCGCGCTCATCACGGTGATGGCCCAGATCGGGAGTTTTGTTCCGGCGGAGAGCGCCGAAATCGGGCTGGTGGATCGTATTTTTACCCGGGTCGGAGCGAGCGACGACATTGCCAAAGGGCAGTCCACCTTCATGGTTGAGATGACCGAGACCGCGCTCATCGCGAACAATGCCACCGGACAAAGCCTTGTCATTCTCGACGAGATTGGGCGAGGTACGGCGACCTACGACGGCCTCTCAATCGCCTGGAGCGTCGTGGAGCATCTTCACGATCAGGTCAAATCGCGCACGCTCTTCGCCACGCATTATCATGAGCTCACCCAGTTGTCGGACTCACGACCCGCGTTGAACAATTTCAACATCGCCGTCCGCGAGTGGAATGATCAGATCATTTTCCTCCGCCAGATTGTTCCCGGTGCCGCCGATAAAAGCTACGGCATCCAGGTCGCCCGGCTTGCGGGACTGCCTGACTCCATCATCGCGAGAGCAAAAGAGATTCTCGCCGGGCTGGAAGGAATCGCAGGGCCTGAGATAAAAATCGAGACCGGGCATGAGGTGCCGAAGAAAAAGGTGCCGGGGGAAAAAAGCGCGGGCGAGTCAGTCAAAGAGCAGGATGACGATGACTTGCAGATGTTGTTGTTCAGTTAGGTTCCCTGGGAATGAAGTCTCGCGACGTGTTGTTGTTATTTTTTCAACCATCCGAGACGGGTAAGAAACTCTTTCACTTCATCCATTGTTGAATTGAATCCGTTTCGCGAACCAGGTCCATTGAGATAGAATTCATGCGCTTTTCCCGGGTAGCGAATCAGCTCCACGGTTTCGCTCCCAAGCTCCCGCGCTTTTTTGACGAAATTTTCCGATGTCCGGATGGGCACGATCGAATCGGCAGTTCCGTGAAATATTATCGTAGGAGGCAGCGGCTGCTTCATTTGGTGAATTGGAGAGATGGTCCCCAGGCTGGTCATTTGAGTCGGCGAGATTCTTCTTTGAATAGCGGGGATTTCGAAATCCAGAACGGGATTATAAAGGATGAGCGCGTTTGGTGTGTAACTCGCGTCCGGACCTCCAGTCTGGTCACTAGTGTTCGATTGCAGCACCGCGCAAGCGGCCGCTAGTTGCCCGCCCGACGATCCACCGCCGACTGCGATTCGGTTCGCATCGATACCCAACTCATTTGCATCATCCCGAATCCAGCGAATAGCGAACTCGGCATCCGCAACCGAATCCAGCGGAGTAGACATTTTTCCGTGTCTTGATCTCACCCGATAGTCGGGAGTGAATGCCACCAGCCCGAG
>JAGNMT010000533.1 GCA_017991025.1 Verrucomicrobiales bacterium | reverse complement strand
ATCTGCGGGAAAAAGCCCTCGCCCTCTCCCTGCGTCTCGATCCTCTCCATTACGAATCGCGAATCGCCCATCGCGAGCTCTTGAAGGGCCAAAAGCCGAAACCCACCCCCTATTACGACAGTCTCAGTGCAGTCTCTGAGACCCTCTGGACCATCGCCAACCGGCTCTCGGCCCCCCCGCTCGAGCCCGAACAACAACGTCTCGCCCCTTTTCTCATGGAGCTCTCTCTCGTCACCCATCCGGAGCCACCCGACGTGAGGCTGAAAGCCTTCATCGTGGCCTCGGAGGGAAAGGCCCTGCCATGGAATCGTTTCACCACCTTGCAGCCGTCCGAAAACCGCTCGACCACTCGCGCCCTATTTCTGCGGCAGGAAGCAATCACGCTTCAGAATGAAAAGAAGCCGGAAAAGCGGAGCGACTCCGAAAAGCCCGCACCGATGAAACCGGTCAACAATTCCCCGGCCGACCCGCCCGTTCGCCCCTCTACGCGCCCCGTCCCGATGGAGCCGATTTCCGTCTCGGTCGCGTCCATCCGTCTCGTCGAAGCGATTGAGGATTCCGAGCTCATGGCGGGTACCATCTCTCTCACGATTCGCAGCCCCGCGAACGGACTCGAGCGCAACTGGCTCGCCGAGCAGACCGGCGGAGCCTCCGCTATCCCGCTTTTGCCTTCCGAGGAAGGCCTGCCCTTGGAAGAACTTGCGGTTCCTTCCGCCCTGGTGACCGCACGAGCCTGGACATGGCCGGCGAGGGCGCTGGGGGAAGTCTCTTTTACCCCGAACACACGCCCTCCGGGTCCTCGCCGCATCATTAGCGCCCGGGGCCTTCTCCCGAGCGTCATCCTCATTGAGAGCGCCCTCAAAAAAGCGCCGATTAATGAGGAAATGATCATCGCCGGCGGGCTCGACAGCGCCACCCTCGCCCCGCTCCTGCCGGGCGGCATTCTTGCCACCACCGAGGTGGCGGCATCGATGGGCCGCAAGTATCTCCTCGTTCCGGCAGCCGCGATGGAAGAACTCATGGCCTACCTCACGAAGTCGGGAAAGCTCGGCATTCTCTTCACCACCGAGCTGGTCTCCTACGCCGACGTGGCCGCATTAATAACCCGGGCCACCAGCCCTACCGATGCCGCCCTCGCCGGGGCCAGTGTTGTTTTCAGAGAAATCGAAGCCGTCTCCGGTCCCGGTCGCATGACCCTGGCGGAACTCGCGAGAAATGCCAAGGTGCAGGAGCGACTTCAGTCCATTCTCGCGACCTGTCCCGATCACCTTTCGGCGAGGGCCATGCTGGAGTTCGGGCGCCGCCCCGAGACGCCGGAGATGCGCGCCTCTCAGTTCGCCGGGCGAATCGAGGTAATCGTGGAACCGTTTCTCAATATTGATGACCCGGATGAAGATTTGTCCGAACTGAAAGGCAAACTCGAACCGACCAAACTGGAACTGAGCCGCCTCCGATCCTCAGTGCCGCCCGAAGCGAGGGAGTTCCTGACCGCTGCCGAAGATCTCATCGAAGCCGCGGAATTATATCTCAATCTCTCTAACAAAGACACCGCGATCGCGGAGCAGCGGCTTCGTGAGGCAAACGACGCAATTAATCTGCTCGATAGCCAGCGCAGCGCCCTGGGACTGGCTCCGGCGGCCGAAGAGTGAGCGCGGAACGGGTCGGTTGCGAGCACCACGTTCTCTCGAAACCGGCGCTGCATACAGAGCGGCCATTCATGGAAGTTATCCGGTAACCCGGTTAGTGGCGTATCCCCGGAACCAGTGGTCGTATTCGTCATTTTCATCGCTTTCCAATCGGAGGCCTTCATCAGCGGGCAAGACTGGCGAGCAATTCATCACGACGCCCCCTCGCAACCGTGACATCGCGGGTCCGCAGGGAAACGCGGACTCGCTCGGCGGTATAGTCGGCCCGATGCAACGTGAAGTGACACCACCAGGTTCCCCGGTTGTTCCAGAGATGGTGGTCGGGGTTTTCCGCACTGGTACGGGTAGAGAGGGCGCGGGCTGCGAGAGTTCCTCCTGTGGCAGCACTTACGCCGCCGGCCGATTCGTTGAGTAGATCTTGATAAGTCATTTCTTGATGCAGTTTCTGTGGGATTCAGTTACCGCATCAGGACCTGGGAGATTCCCGGTCCACCCGAGCTCTTCCCGGAGAAATTCTGTTCGGACACTATTGTCCGCACATCGGTCGCTGGCGCGGACGAGCCGCTCCAGCATCCAAGGCACCTTGGCTTCTCCAAACCAGGTTGCCGGACTCGATTTTCATCGGGCCACTCCTGATGCTTGGGTGAACCTGATTCATTCCCGGGGATTTCGCAAGCCTCCCGTGTGTCATACAGGAAAAATTTGTAAAAAAACAATTGCATCGTTCAATGGTCCCATCTAAAACATATTCATGAATCGTGATTTGTTGATTTGTTCCTTTTGCACCGCCCTCCTCTTGATTGTTCCCGTGGGCGCGCAGGAAGGGATCACTTCCACGCTCGTCGACGATGTCGCGACGCTCGATCTCACTACGGTCGAGGCGGACAGCCCCGCCAGGTCGGTCATTATCCGTCAGGAAGCCGTTCAGCAATTCCACACGCCCTCCGTCGCCACGAAGACGATTCAGCGAACGGAAACAGAGCGTGAAAAAAACCTTCCCGCCGTTGACACCATCTCCGGTGCCGAGAATCGAACCTTCCAGCGCTACGATCTCGGCGACATCCTCAGCCAGTCGGCCGGAGTCAGCCTGATCGAGGCCGGGCAGATGGGCGGGCAAACCTCCCTCTTCATTCGCGGTATGGAGAGCAATCACACCGTCGTCCTTCTGAACGGGCGCCGCCTTCCCCCCGGTCTCGCCGGTATTTATCAATTGGAATACCTCGACGTCTCCACCCTCGAATCCGTCCAGATCACGAAAGGTGCCGCCAGCTCGCTCTACGGGTCCGACGCCCTCGCCGGGGTCATCGACATGCACTCCGCCGACGCGCGTTATGTCGAGGAAAACACCCTTTCCTCTTTCGTCGAGGGCGGTTCCTTTTCCACTTTCCGGACCGGCCACAAAGTCACCCTGAAAGACGGTCCCGTCGGCATCACGCTGGATACCAGCGCCCTCGACACCGCCAACGACCGCCCCTCCTCCGCCTTTCAAAACGGCCACATCCGGGGCAATGTCGCCATCGAGCTGGGCGAGGGCGTCTACGTCGATGTGCTCGGCTACATTCAGGATTCCAACCTCGAAGTGCCGGGATCTTCCCGGAGCACAACCTTTCCCGAGCAGCAGTTGAATAAAAACCTCTCCTCGCTCTTCTCCCCGCGTTTCAGCATCGCCCGCGACGACTGGGATTTCTCAACCTTTTACAGCCATACCGCGAACGAGCTCGAAGCGACCC
>JAGNMT010000532.1 GCA_017991025.1 Verrucomicrobiales bacterium | reverse complement strand
TGCGCAAAGATAGGGGTAGAGCCCGAGGATATCCTCCTTATCAATTCCGGCGGCCATCAGTCCGATGATGGTGCCGACAGTGACACGGGTTCCCCGGATACAGGGTTTCCCTCACATGATGGCCGGGTCGAGAACGACTCTCTCTATTCCGGGAAATGAGATAATAGGGAAAACTAGCAGGTGTCCTAGCGATGCCGAGTCCGGGTATCAAAAACAGGGGCGAAGCGCCCTCAAACTGGAAGGGACAGACCCTGTGCTTTGGGATCTATCGCGTTGACAGGCTTATTAATAGGTGACAGATTTCTGTCATGCAAACGACGCTTCGCATTAATGATGACACCTATCGGCGTGCCAAAGCAAAATCAAGCGAGCTGGGTCTTAGTCTTACCCGATTCTTCGAAGAAGCAGTGGAGGAGAGACTGGCAAGCCTGGATCAGCGATCAGTCAAACCCATCGTTCTCCCGGTGAGTTCCGTTTCCGGCCCTCCATTGAGCGACGAGGAATTGCGTCGGCGCATCGCAGCGGCTGATCTCGAGTATGATCTCACCAAAGTCGGTTAGCATGGACATTCCGGATAACAATGTCTTGATCAATGCGATTCGTCCGGAGGGCAAACATCACCTGGTGGCCAAGCGGTGGCTGGAAGACAGCCTCAATGGAGGTCATCCGATCCGTTTGTTTCCAACCGTGGAAGCGGGCTTTTTACGAGTGGTGACGCATCCTAAAATTTATTCCCCGCCTACGCCCTTCAATGAAGCCTGGGAGTTTCTTCGCCTCGTGTGTTCATCACCGGTGGTAGAAATTTGCCCCTGGACACAAAGCGCCCGTGAACGGTGGGGGAACTTGTGCGCAAGTCTTGGTCTGACCGGCAACGACTGCAACGACGCCATGCTCGCGGCGGCGGCTTTGGATCGAGGCCTTCGCTTAGTCACTTTTGACAAAGGTTTCCGGCGCTTTCCCGATCTACCGTTGCTCATTTTGAAGGATAGCTAGTCGGCGATTCAGACAAGCCCGGGAGGGGGGCCGTGAATTACGCCGGAGGCGCGTGTTCTTGGTTCTTCGTGCAGAAGGCTGGCGTGGAGGCTTTAGCCTCTTTCTTGCCTGAGTCTCGGTGCATGGTTCTTCGCCCTCCCAAATGGGAAGGCCGGGGAGGGGCACCACAATCGAAGCGAAGCGTAGATAGATGCCAAAGGCATCAAAGGCACCGAGGGCCACAGAAGGGGGCAGTAGTCCCAGCCTCTGTGATCTCTGTGATCTCTGTGATCTCTCTCCTCATGGTATAACGCACCGATTCACCCTTCCGGGTCATCCGGGATGCTTTGTAATCTCGCCCCCAGCGCCGGGGAGAACTGCGGCGGCCATTGGGCATCGAATAAACCCATGGAAATCGAGTCGCGAAGATGCATCCGGTCTTTGTCACGGAATGAGATGAGTTTCATGCGAACGAGATTTTCCAGATCCGGCCGTCGGTGTCTTTCGTTATGAGGCAACGCGGCTGAGGAGACTCGGAAGTGAATGGAATTCCGGGGTGATTTTATATTGTTCCTTGATTCGGTGACGGGCGATTCACCGGAATAGTGCAGGCTTTACGCTTCTTGCCGCCAATCGCATTCCGGATTCCTAGTTGACTTCGCCGCGTGTTTTACAGTATGAGAGATCCCATGCAATCAAATGGATCACTCATCGCCTCGCGTCGTCGTTTCCTCACTACTTCAGTGGGGGCAGCCGCCTCTCTCAATATTCTTTCCGGCTTCGTCAGAGGGCAGGGGAGTGCGTCGAATGGAAAGCTGAACATCGCCTTCATCGGTGCCGGCGGCCGAGCCGGGGCGAACCTCGATGGCTGCGCCGCTGCCGGACAGACGATTTATGCGGTCTGTGACGTGGACAAAACGCGGGCGGACGGGGCTTTTAAGAAATTCCCGGAAGCCAAGGTCTATACCGACTGGCGCGAGATGCTGGAAAAGGAAGGAGATAAGATCGATGCCGTTGTCGTCTCAACGCCGGATCACCTTCATGCGATCGCGGCGATGGCGGCTATAAAAATGGGGAAACATGTGTATGTGGAAAAACCCCTCACGCTCACCATCTCAGAGGCGAGAGCGCTTCACGAGGCGGCCCGGAAAGCGGGCGTCTGCACTCAGATGGGAAATACCGGGCATGCCAGCGAGGGCTCCCGTCTTACCAATGAGGCGATTCAGTCCGGCTCGATCGGCGAAGTGACCCAGGTCTATTGCCGGACAAACCGCCCGATCTGGCCGCAGGATCTGATGCGTCCGGCAGCGGAGCCGGTCCCTGAGACCCTGGACTGGAATCTCTGGCTGGGACCGGCGGCGGAGAAGGCCTACAGCAGCAAGATTGCTCCCTTTAAATGGCGCGGGTTTATCGACTATGGAACCGGTGCGCTCGGTGACATGGGGGCTCATATCATCGATCATCCGATGTGGGCGCTCGGACTCGGCCTGCCGACAAAGGTATCGGTGGAAAAAGCTGATCGCAAGGTAGCGGGGTCGGAGAAGGACTCGCATCCGGCCTCCTGTATCATCAACTTTGAATTCGCGGCGAAAGAGGGACGTGGTCCCGTCAAGCTGCAGTGGCTCGACGGGCAATACACGATCCCCCGTCCAAAGGGGATGCGCGAAGATCAAAAGGTCCCGGACAATGGCTGTGTTTATCTTGGCAGCGAGCACACGATGATGCACGGCAGCCACGGAGGCAATCCGGTGATCATCGATACCGCTTTCGAGAAATATGTCGCCCCGCCGAAGACGCTGGAGCGTTCCCCGGGTCATTACGCCGAGTGGATCGAAGCCATCCAGAAGGCGGATCCTACACGGGCCAAGTCGAACTTCGATGTGGCCGTGCCTCTCACGGAGACCCTTCTCCTCGGGGTCATCGGATCCCGCCTCGGTGTGGGAACGGAACTGAACTGGAACCCGGAGACGCTGAAGACAGGAAATGATGCGGCCGACTTGATGGTGCAGCACCACTATCGGGAAGGCTGGACGCTCTAATGAGGCGTGGTTGTTTTTGACACCCCATGAAACGACGCACGCTCCTTCGATACTCGGCCGGACTCGCCGCGCTCGGAGGGAGTGTGGTCCCTCCGTTTTCTCCCCCGGTTTCAGCGGCCGCCAGAGACCCCTTGCTCGAGGAAGCCATCGCCCCCTTGCTGCGTGACTATCTCACGCCGCAAGGGGACTTTTACAATGTCGAGCGGGGCAACCCGATTCCCTACAAACTCCCTCCCGAAAAGCGCCTCGAGATCGGCCTGGAGCGGGAGACCTGGAAGCTCGAGGTCTTCGCGGACCCGGCGGATGCGGAGAAAAAGCTGAAGCCGGCGCTGCTCGGCAATCCCATGACGACGGCGGGCGGCAAT
>JAGNMT010000053.1 GCA_017991025.1 Verrucomicrobiales bacterium | reverse complement strand
GTGATGGAGGCGAGGGCGGGAATCGAACCCGCGATAGAGCTTTTGCAGAGCCCGGCCTTACCACTTGGCTACCTCGCCATCACATTGAAAATCCGTCTGGAAAAGAACGGAGCGCATTAAAAGCTTGATACGGCATACTGTCAATGGCTGAGACCATCTCCGGGATCGACCTCCTGCTTTAAATGATCATCCCGGCGGCAACCGTTTCGTTGGTTTGTGAGTCAATGAGGATGAAACTTCCGGTTGCGCGGTTGCGGCTATATGAGTCGTAAAGGAGTGGCGCAGAGGTGCGGAGCGAGATTCGCCCGATTTCGTTGAGACGGAAAGTCTTGTCGTCTTCGATCTTGTGCAGAGTGTTGATGTTCACCTTGTAACGAACCTCCTGGACAATCGCCTTCACCTCTTTGGTGGTGTGCCGCAGGTAATATTTCGCATTGGGTTGGAGTTGATTGGTTTCGGAAAACCAGCAGATCATGGCCTCGATCTCCTGGCTTTTCTTAGGCGGATTGTTCGGTTTGGTGATCATGTCACCACGGCTGATATCGATCTCGTCCTCCAAAGTTATGGTGCAGGAGAGTGGAGCAAACGCGGCTGGCTGCGGGCCGTCGAACGACTCGATTGCTTTTATTCTTGTGCTGAAACCGGAAGGCTGGATCTGGACCTCGTCTCCGGGGCGGAAGACCCCGCCGGCGACGCGGCCTGCATATCCGCGGAAATCGTGATGTTCATCCGAATGAGGACGGATCACCCACTGCACAGGGAAACGCGCATCGATGTGATTGTGATCGGAGCCGATGTAAACCGTCTCCAGATGATAAAGCATCGTGGGACCTTCGTACCAGTCCATATTCTTAGACTTGTCGACGACGTTGTCGCCGTGAAGGGCGCTCATCGGAATCGCGACCATGTCGACGATGTTGTCGAGACGCGAGGCAAAGCGCTTGAAGTCTTCGGTGATTTCCTCGAATCGCTCCTCGCTATAATTGACGAGGTCCATCTTGTTCACGGCGAGAATAACATGACGAATCCTGAGAAGGTCGGCAATGAAAGCGTGGCGGCAGGTTTGTTCGATGATTCCGGTGCGTGCATCAACCAGAATGATGGCAAGGTTCGCGGTCGAGGCCCCGGTCACCATGTTGCGGGTGTACTGGATGTGCCCGGGGGTATCGGCAATGATAAACTTCCGCTTCGGCGTGGCAAAATAGCGATAGGCGACATCGATCGTGATGCCCTGCTCCCGTTCGGCGCGAAGACCGTCGGTGAGAAGAGCCAGATTGACATGCTCGTCGCCCCGTTTTTTCGAGGTGGCTTCGACGGCTTCCATCTGGTCCTCGAAGGTGTTTTTAGAGTCGTAGAGAAGACGCCCGATAAGGGTCGACTTTCCGTCGTCGACACTGCCTGCGGTCGTAAAACGAAGCAGGTCCATATCGAAATAGCCTTCGTCGATGGGGATTTCGTGTTGCATGATTTTTTAAATGGTTTGCCTTTTTGGGACGGTGCGTTGTGACTTTAGAAGTACCCCTCCTTCTTCCGGTCCTCCATGGCGGTCTCGGATCGTTTGTCGTCGGACCGGGTGCCGCGCTCTGTCTGGCGGGCGGTCGCGACTTCATAAATGATGGTCTCCATCGTTGAAGCATCCGAATAGACGGCACCGGTGCAGGTCATGTCGCCGATGGTTCGGAACCGGACGGTGGCATTCTCCTCGACCCGTTCGCCGGGCTGGGGGATCACGACCCCGGAGACGGCGAGCATTGCCCCGCTGCGGTGCACGACGTCACGCTGATGGGAAAAATAAAGGTTTGGCAGGGGGATCTTTTCCGCTTTGATGTATTGCCACACATCCATCTCAGTCCAGTTCGAGAGCGGGAATACGCGGAAGTGTTCGCCGTGATGTTTGCGTCCGTTGAAGATGTTCCAGAGTTCGGGGCGCTGATTCTTAGGATCCCACTGGCCGAAGTCGTCGCGATGAGAAAAGAAACGCTCCTTGGCCCTTGCCTTTTCCTCATCGCGTCGTCCGCCTCCGAGACAGGCGTCGTATTTGTTGGCCGCGATTGCATCCAGCAGGGAAACCGTTTGGAGAATGTTGCGGCTTGCAAACGGCCCCTTCTCCTCCTGCACGCGTCCCTGGTCGATCGAATCCTGCACGTAGGCGACGATGAGTTCGGCGCGCAATTCGTCCACATACTGATCCCTGTAGTCGAGGGTCTCCTGGAAGTTGTGCCCTGTATCGACATGCAGAAGCGGGAAGGGGAGGCGTGCCGGGTAAAAGGCCTTTCGGGCGAGGTGGGCCATCACAATCGAGTCTTTGCCTCCCGAAAAGAGAAGGGCGGGACGCTCGAACTGAGCTGCCGTTTCGCGCAAAATGAAAATGGCCTCGGACTCAAGCTGAGTGAGGTGGTTGACTTGATAGGAAACTCTTTCTTCTTCCATGATACTTTAAATTCTGGTAACGGTGGTGGCAGGTCTGTCACTGGCTCACTCTTACCTTTTCGAGTGTGGCGGTGAGCAGTCGGGCGAGGCATTCCTCCTCGCCCAGAGATTCGGTGTCGATGATGAGGTCGGGGCTTTCCGGCTCTTCGAAGGCGGAATCTCTGCCGGTGAATTGTTTCACCTCTCCCGCTGCGACTTTGGCGTAGAGCCCTTTCGGGTCTCTGGCGGCACAAGTTTCAAAAGAAGCCTTCACGTAGACTTCGAGAAGATCTCCGTCGCCTATCACCTCGCGGGCGAGGGATCGCAACCTATTGTTAGGCGTGATGAATGAGGCGATTGCAATGATCCCGCACTCGGCAAAAAGTTTCGCCACTTCGGCAACACGACGGATGTTCTCAAGGCGGTCTTCGTCGGAAAAGCCGAGGTTGCAGTTCAGCCCGCGGCGGATGTTATCTCCGTCGAGCACCTTCACGAGACGCCCTTCCTGATGAAGGCGGCGCTCGAGCAGATTGGCGAGGGTGCTCTTGCCCGACCCGCTCAGTCCGTACATCCAAATGACGGTTCCGGACTGGCCAAGGAGTGCTTCCTTCGCGGAGCGGGGAAGCATCTTGTCGAAAACGGGATAAAGGTGATCGCTCATCTTGAATTTGTCTCAGAGCTCAAATTACAAAATCCAATTCCTCGTTGAGGCCACATTCCCGTTTCAACCCGAAAAAGCGGGTTTCTTCGGCGGTCATACCATCGGTCAATTTGTGCGAGGTATGCCAATCCCCGATCGAAACGTAACCTTCGTCCCAGAGCGGATGATAGGGCAGTCCGTTCGCGACGAGGTATTGCCCGATCTCCATGTCGGTCCAGTCCACGATGGGATGTATCTTAATACGTCCTCTTTGCGAAGCGAGCACCGGGAAAAACTCCCGGGTGCTGCTCTGCTGGCGCCGTACCCCGGCCATCGTTGCAGAAAGTCCGAGCTCTTCCAGAGCGCGATCCATCGGCTCGACTTTGTTCATCCGGTTGTAGCGCTCAAGCCCCTCGAGTCCACCCTCCCAGAGTTTTCCCCACCGTGATTCCTGCCAGCCGGGGGAAAGATCACTCCGAAAGGTCTTGAGATTGAGGCTGAGACGCTCGACCAACTCATCAATAAAGCGGTAGGTCTCGGGGAAAAGATATCCTGTGTCGATCAGGATCACCGGAATATCCGGCCGCTGCCGGGTCACCATATGAAGGAGGACGGCGGACTGGGCTCCAAAGCTTGAGGTCATGCCGATCCCGTCTCCAAAGTGCTCGAGAGCCCATCGAATCCTTTCCCCGGCCGATTCGTTTTCCAACTGCTTCGAAAGCGCCGGAAAGTCTTCAATCCCATGACGCGCCGCCGCTCCCGCTAGAGCGGATTCGGATTGAGAAAGGCTTGGAGATTCGGCGGCCATTTAAAATGCCTATTCTTGATGGGATAAGTATGAAATTACCTTTCAAGTAACCTTCAGACGAGTTACTCGTCAAGAAATTTCGTTATTTTAGGAGAATTTCACCGGCGTGGCTTCATTTCAACTGCCTCCCGATTACCGGGCGATACGTAGTTGACTGATGACCGGGTGCAGCCACCTTGGCTGGTGGGAGCGTGCCAGCGCTTCTCTCACTCGGAACGAATCACTTTATATCCATTAACTAATATGTCAGTCCTCGTCGGAAAATCCGCCCCTTCATTCAGTGCCAACGCCGTCGTCAATGGACAGGTCGTTGAGAATTTCTCGCTCGATCAATTTCGCGGCTCGAAATATGTCATCTTTTTCTTTTATCCGAAAGATTTCACCTTTGTCTGCCCGACGGAGCTACACGCTTTCCAGGATCATCTCGCCGAGTTCGAAAGCCGCAACGTTGTCGTAGTTGGTTGCTCTACAGACACCGAGATGTCCCATTGGGGCTGGCTCCAGGTGCCGCGTGCCAAAGGCGGGATCGAGGGCGTGACCTACCCGATCGTTGCCGACACGAATAAGACCATTTCGGCTTCTTATGACGTTCTCGTAGGAGATTACGATCTCGATGAGTGGGGCGACCTCGTTGTTGAAGGTGAGTTGATCGCCTACCGCGGACTCTTCCTCATCGACAAAGAGGGCATTGTGCAGCATCAACTGGTGAACAACTTACCTCTCGGACGCTCCATTAAGGAGGCCCTTCGCATGGTCGACGCGCTTCAGCATTTCGAGGAAAATGGCGAAGTTTGTCCGATGGACTGGGAAAGAGGGTCTGAAGGCATGCAGGCGACCCACGAGAGCACGGCAGCCTACCTCTCGAAGGGATCGTGACAGGCATTTTCCTCGCCAGCGAGGCTATCTCACTCGACAGGGTTGCGTCCCTGACCCAACCCTGTTCGCGAGAGGGCCCATTTGACGGAAGATGGCACTTCGCCTACCGTTCCCGACGGTTAGTTCAATCCTCCTTCGTTGACTCTTGAAAACGCTCACGACCAGTCAACTATCCCGTGCGACGGCACTGTGGGTTTCACTCGGTTGGTCAGTGATCTGGATGCCGATTTCCGTAATCAGCCAGGATTCTGAAAAGCCGGGAGACAAGGGGGGCATCGCCGGTGCTGTTTCCCCCTGGACTGAGGCCGATACCCGCCTTGCCAATCATTACATTCAGCTTCTTCAGAAGGATCCCGCCTACGGCAAAGTCCTCGATCTCCTTTGGGATGTATACGACAAGAAGAGTCAGACCTCGCTCTTGCTCGACTACTTCAAAGGAGCCTCGGTATCCGGTCCGACCGTGGCACGGCTGATCTACGCCCATCTCCTGCGGAAGAGTGACCAGATCGAGGAAGCCCGGCCCATCTATGATCAGGTTCTGGAAGTCGAGCCTGGTAACCTCCCCGCACTTAAGGCCCTTGCTGAGATCGCCGACCAGCAGAAGCGTTGGGCGAAAGCCCTTTCGCTCTATACCCGGCTCGTTGAGGTGATCCCGGCAGCCGACGACGAGGGCATCGCGATACGGATGCGCAAAGCCGAGCTCCATCGTCTTCAGGGACAGGCACCGGAAGCGGTCGCGACCTGGAATGAACTGCTCACCGGATTCCCCGACAACGTCGCACTCCGAACTGAGATCGTCTCCCTGTTGCTGGAGTCGGGAGAGACAAAGACGGCGATCAGCGTTCTTTCGTCGCTAGTCGCGTCGGGGGATTCCCGGCAGAAGCTCAACGCGCTGATGGAGCTCAATCGTCTTTCCGATTTCATCAGCGATTTTGACGGAGCTGCCAAAGCGGCTCGTGAGGCGATGGCGTTGCTGCATTTTAAAAATCACGATTATGCGGAGCTTTTTTCACGTCTTGTCAGGCTTCACGAGCGATTCAGTCGCCTCGAAGAGCTGGAAAAAGAGATAAAGGATGCCGTTGACGAAACAAACCCCACTGAAGAGGCCCTTTATAATTTGTCGGAATTCTATCGGCTTACGGCAGATCCTTCCGGGGAGGAGGCGGCCGTTCGTCTGCTCGTGCAGCGACTTCCCGCAGACCTCGATTACCGTATTCGGCTATCAGAAATTCAGATGGGGAACGATCATTACGAGGCTGCCGCGGCGACTCTCGATGAAGTGCTAAAGACGCAAACGGAAGTGCCGCTTCACCTGATGCTGATGAGGGCCCGCATTGCTCTCCACGGGGAGAACCGGGAAGCCGCGACGAAGCTGATCTCGGACTTTATCAGCCGCCACGCCGTCGACAGTGACGGAACGCGTGAGATCATCGACTTCGCGAGGACCCACTATCTCGACGATCTTGTCGAACGTCTTCTGCGGGATACCAAACAGGATGTAAAAGAAAATCGGGAGCAGCTCGCCGCACCGATCGAGTTAGCCCGGTTTCTTCACGAACGGGGTAAGAAAGCGCAGGCACTGGAGACCCTTCACACGTATGTCACCGGTGCCGGCGAAGCGACCCTGGAGAAGTCGACCCGGCTCTTTCAGATCGCCACAGTTCTCAAGGATCTCGATCAGCCGGGCGAGGCCCTCTCGGCCATCGACGAAGCTATCACTCTCGCTCCGGATAATCTCGATTATCGTTCCGCGCGGGCCGACCTCTATATTATTACGAAGGAGATCGACAAGTCTGTCGCGGAACTCGAGGTGATCTGGCAGCGCAGGGAGGGGTATGCCGAGCGGTCTGAGATTGACCAGAAGCTTTTCAGCCTGCTCCGCGGCCATTACTCCACCGAGGTGGTCCCAACGGGAGATCCGGGCGTGCTTCAGAATGGAAAAATCCAGACTTTGGCGCAATATCAGGCCATCGCCGCCGCCGCTTCACAGGCTAGTCGCAGCGGTGACGAGCCGCCCCCACGCGAGCTGCTTACTTATTATGAAAACATTAAGGCGACGGCAAAGAGCAAGCCGACGACTTCCTCCCGTTACCGGGCCGCCTGGTGGGCCTTCAAGTTGCAGGACAATCAGGAGTGTTTTCTGCAACTCAATCTCGCCAACGAAGAGGCGGGGAAATCCATTATCGAGGTCGAAAAGATGCTGCTTCACCTCGCGGAATTGAATGAGCGTCCCACCCTGATGGTCAAGCACCTTTCCACGCTCATCGAGATTGACCCCGACAATGCCGATGACTACCGTCAACGACGGGCCGAGATGCGGTTTGATCTCGGATTCGAAGATGAAGCGGTGCGCGAACTAAAAGACCTCGCCGCAAAGCCCGAAGCGGCTCTCAACACGCTGAACACCCTGGCAAAAGTCTATCAAAAACAGGGTAGCACCGCAAAGCAGATCGAAGTCTGGCAGCGCGCCTATCGCGAGGCCAACGTTTTTGAAAAACGCAACATCATCAAACAGCTCTCTTCTGCGCTGATCGAAACCGGACAGCCCGAGGAGGCACTCAAGGTTCAGCTCGATCTGCTTGAACGGGAGACTGATCCGGTACAGCGGAGGAAACAACTCGATACGCAGCTGACAATCGCGCAGACTCATTTTCTATTCGACTGGGTGCTGGGTCAGTATGCCGAGCTAGTGCGCAAACACCCTTTTGACCGTTTTTATCCGGAAGCTCTCGCTCGCGTCCACAAGGCTGCCGGCCATGATGCGGAGGCATACGAGGCGATGAAAAAGGCCTACTACATGTCCGGGGAAAATGAAGATCTGCTCGCCGAACTGGGCGTCCTTTCCGATCAACTGGGTGATCTCAAGTCGGCGATCTACTACCGCAGGCAGCTTCTCTCGCATGGCGAAGGAGATGACCTTGAAAACTGGAAGGTATTACTGACGATGCTGGAGAAAGATCTTCGTGTCGGAGAGGCTGACCAGTTGCGCCGGCGCCTCGAGACTAAATTCGGCACTGACGCCGATTTTCTTAGCGAACTCACCGACTACTATCTCAAGAACGGTTGCCCGGGCGATGCGGGGCGAACGCTGTCGCGGCTCGTCGAACTCCGGAGCTGGGATCTCGAAGCTCGCTTCAAGCTGGCCCTCCTGCAACTTGACCGGGAGGAAAATGAGATGGCCTTTACCACTCTCAACGCCATCCTTGCGGAGACTGATTCGGTCAAGTATCCCGATGGTTTCGGAGACAAGATCCTCCCCCTCATCCGGGTGGCAACCCTCCCGGTTGAAGCGCGCGACAGTTCCGGAAACGGGCTCGATGCGTTTGTTTTCACTGTCGAAGGCTATCCATTCATAGGCGGAAACCTGCAGGACGAAATCGCCGATGCTCTCCAACAGCCGCGTCCGGAATTTACCTTTTCGCCGAAAGAACCCTACCTCATCCGGCTTCGTGCCATTGAAGAAGCGGCGGCTCTCTCCGCGACCCTCGGCAAATCCTCTGCCTGGCTCGGAACCTGGAATCGGGACGAACGGCCTCTTTTCGAACGACTATGGGCGACGCGCTACGCTGGGGCAACTCCCGCTTTTTCCACCCTGCTTGGACTTTACCCCGATACGGGCTCCCATACGGATCAACTCTTTCTCGCCTACTCCAATCTCCTTGCCGGGCAGCCGGAACGTTTCCTGCAATGGGTTGAGGCCGAGAATCCCGCCACCGAGACGCAACACCCGCGGGGTGTCTACGGGGCGATGGCCGCCCTGATTCTCCTCAAAGACAATTCATCCGATCCGCTTTGCAATCTCGAAGCGATTTATAAGGCCCTTTCGGGCTTTGCGATAACCAAGACGGTGGGTGCCCACTTCTTTTCCGAGCTCAGGAAGACCCGGCGTTTCGACGTGACCTACCGGGTAGGCGCGATCTTCGCGGAGTCGGTCATGAATGACGAGGGGGGATTTCTCTTTGCCCTCTCTCAGGTCGCCGGTTTCGCCGGGTTACCGATGGAGCGGGAACGGCTCCTGGATCGCTCTCTCGAATCCATCAATACCCCGACAGGGACACGGGTCTCCAATCACTTTTATGCGGCGCTCACCGAAAAGCTGAGTCTTCTCGAATCGGATTCCGCCCGCAGCGATTATCTGCGCAGACTCGCCGCTCTGCCCGGGAACGAAGCGTCCGGGATGTCCGGCATTAACGAGCGGGAGCTTCTCCTCGCACTGGCCTCCCGTGATTTTGAGCAGGTCATTCGTAAACTCCGTCAACACATCGACCGTGAGGTCCAGTTCATCAGTCCCGGCAGCGCGGACGATGAGCAAGTGAGCAACGAGCAAGATCAGACCTGGCAGCATATGAGCCGGATGCTTCACTACTATGCCGACCGGATTCCTCTGACGTCAGGGACCGCCACGGATTTCGTCTCGGCTATTGGCGGAGCCCCCTACCTTCGCTCTGCAGACAACCACATCACGGCGCAATTCGAACAGTTTGAGATAGATCGGCAAATCCTTCTCCTTGAACGGATGAATGCGCCGGAGCGGGAAGCCAGGGTAAGGGAATTGCAGGGGATTTTGACCGATCCGGGCAGTCGCATCGAACTGGCAAAGGCTCTCGAAGGCCGGGGGTTCCATCGCGAAGCGATACCTGTCTATCGTGACGACGCCCTTCAGAGAGATCGTGATTATGCACCTCTCCAGGGCCTTTTTGATGCGGCCGCCGAAGCTCTAGAACCGGGTCCGGCCCTCGCGGTTATCGACCAGATCAATACCCGCCGATTTCCCGCACCTCCGGGATTAACGGTCGATTATCTTAACGAACAGCACGCCCGCTTCCTTTTTATTAACCACGACATTGAGCGTCTCGTGCAGCTTGGCAGACAGCCCACGACACGGGAAGGAACTCCGCCCGTAACGAGTCGGACGCACCTTCCCTATCAAGACGCTCTGGTCAAGATCTATCACCAGACCGGTCAAAAAGATGCGCTCCTCCGTCTTCTCATGGAAATTCGAAATAATGGGAACGCCAGCAGTGAACAGCTCCTCCTCGGAGCGGAGACCCTCGGTAAAACCTCGCGTTTTGATGAAGCACTTGAGTGGCTTGCCCCGCTCTCCATCGATCCGTCCGAGCCTGCCGTGCAACGCCGTGCTATCGAACTCTCAGTGGCGATGCATCGTTCCCTCAATTGGAACCAACCGGAGCCACTTCGAGTGATGGCTCTGGCGAGTCTTGAACGGCAGGCGGCGGGAGTGACGAGGGAACTTGCCGAGGCCCTTCATCTCGCCGGCGCTTCCGGGGACGCGATCGGAATCCTTAATCTCCTCCGTCGAAAGAGCACCAACCCCGCGCATCGCACCGCAACCTCGATCCAACTGATCCGGATCGAGAGGGAAACAAAGACCGATTGGAGGGACCTCAAGAAAGAGGTCGAGACCTTCTTTCAGGATTTTGTCTACCACCCGGACGGGGGAAAAGTCGATCTGGACATGCCGACAGTAGCGCCGCTTGCTTCGTGGCCGAATGCCTACCGAATGGCTGAATGGATTGCCTCCGACCGGGCTGGCAATGCCGGGCTCGCCGAAGTCATTGAGACCACTGCACGTCCCCGGGATACGCTCTGGTTTGGCGATCTTGTCATCGGTTTCCTTCGGAACCGTCTTGAAGCGGTGGCGCAAGCGGCCTTTGCTGACGCGGGAGAAGTGGTCTCTGAACAGATTCTGGAAACCCTCCCCGCTTTCGGCCCGGAGGGCATTGCCGCTGCCCGACACCTCGTCGAAGCCAGTGGGAAAACCGGCGACGTTTTCTTTCCCAATGAACCGGTTCGGCAAGTCACATTTTTCCACCGCATCAGCGACCGATCCCGTCTTATCGAAGTGCATGCCCACCTCGTTCAGGAATCCCGCTCCGACCTCTTTCACCAAAGTGGTCTCGAGGATTGGCTCCCCAATCTCGATGTCCGTCAGAGACTTCCCGCCCTCCTTGCTTCCTTTGGCGAGATTGAGCTGGCCGCCAGTCTTTTTCACGCCTACGACAAGTCTCTCTCCACCTATGACTCGAACCATCTTGGGTTTCTTAATGATTACGGAACTTTCTTGATCGAAGCCGGAAAGTATGAGGAAGCCGAGGCGCTGCTAAAAAAAGTCCTGCGGAAATCCCTGCGCGTAGACTTGCGCCTCGTTCCCCGGCTCTATCAAGCCTGGGGGAAACTGGGAGAATGGGAGGCCCGGACCCGGGACGCCGACCTCACGCGGGGGCAGGAAGTTCTTATCAGAGAGTGGGTGCGCGCACTTGCCGAAGGCAGCGAACTGATCGAATATAGGGACTCATGGTAACCCATTCCCATCGATTCGTCCGCATTATCAGTGCAACCGCTTTGTCTCTCGCGCTCTGCCAGTGCGAAACCCAGCGCACTGTGAAGTCGACCCGTTCATCCGTCTCCTTTGACGAGAAAGCCTGGGGCGGCCAGGGCGGTGGAGCCGATACGGAAAAGATCAAATCCAAGTTCGCCGAGCGCGGCTACACGATTACGGACGATGGTACGATCAAAGCCGATAAGCCCGATCTATATGCCGGAAAGAAGCCGCGCGGACTGGATGGCAACTACGATACGAAGGAGGCTCGTTTCGAAAAGATGGAGGCGGAAACCAAGGCCTTTCGCACTCCTGAATATTTGAAGCGGCAGGAATACGCCGGAGTAGCCACCGCCCGCGAGAATGGCTCTGTCGCCAAGGAGGGGAACTTTAATAAATCGCGTGATACCGAGGCAGGAAAGCTGTTCGACAAGAAAAGCAAAACCTCCACCGAGCTCGCCACCTACAAAACAGAAGCTCATCGGGACAGTGAGACTGTTTTCAAAACCAATGCGGATCGATCCGCTTCCGCCGTGATTGATGCACCGGATGCCGTCGGCACTCCTCGAAAAAGCGGTTACCAGGACAACGTGGCGATGAGCATGGACGACGTCAAGAAAATGCTGAACCCGAATGCCTATGCGAGGGGCACGGGGATCAACGATTGATGATCGTAAGCGTCTTATCCTGACGAATTGTCGCTCAGTTCGTCTTCAGTCTTTCCCCGCGCTCCGGGGTGGAGGTTGCGTTGAACCCGGGGGCGCACCGGATCGTTTGGTTGGCGGATCAATCGAATTAGAGTTGAGAAAAAAGAGCCGTCGACCGATGGTTCCCTGCCCGATTGGAAGTCTCAGCCGCCTGACATAAATTCTACTATGAAACCCTGCCTTAGTTTTTTCCTCCTCACCGCGACCTTCGTGCTCACAGCTGAGATGCCGCTTCTGGCGGACTCTGCGGGAAAATGGACAAGTTCGGTTGAACGTTCACGGCATTCGCTCACCTATTCGTCGACCGCAACCCTGCTCGGGCAGGAAACTCCCATTACGTTGACCTTTGGTTGCGATCCGACATGGGACAAGGATAGTTCCGGCACTCTTGGCTTTGATCTTTCGATCAAGAATCCGTCCGCGATTGAGGCCTTTCCATTCGATAGTTTCGAGGGGCCGGACGCGGTTGCGGCTCCGGAGGTTCGTGTGACGATCACTCGCCCTGGCGAGGCTCCCCTCACATTCAAAACGTCTGCCAGCGGTTCATACTCGGAGGCGGATGTTTTCACCTTCAATATTTCCGAGGTCAGCAAAGAGTCCAGCAGTGTTCCCCGATCGATCCTCGAAGCGCTTGCAAAAAACGACGTTAAAAGCCTGAAAGTGACGATTGCCGATCCCGCGAATCCCAAGCTCACCCTGGACCTGACTCTCTTCGTCGCCGGCAGGCAGGCTGAATTCCAGGCTCTCCTCACCGGGTTGAAGTGATCCGGCATTG
>JAGNMT010000531.1 GCA_017991025.1 Verrucomicrobiales bacterium | reverse complement strand
CTGATTACGCGACCGCTTCGATGGATAAGGATACCTACACCACCGGCGTTGATCGTGAGATCGATGAAGAGCTAAACATCGTCGGCACGCACACGCAGGAGATTTTGGTACTGATCAATGATGATTCGAACGAGGTGGGCAAAGTGCACCTCGGGGTCGTGCATCTTTTTACGCTGGAGAATGACGAAGTGACTGCGGCGGAGGACAATATTCATGATCTGCAGTTTTTCACTCTCGACGAACTGAGTGAGCGGCGCGATCAGCTTGAGTCCTGGTCGCAGATCTGTCTCGACGGGCTCCTTCAGCTCTGGCGCGACCGCTGAATCAGGCAGGTGAGGCCGAAGCCGAGCCCGAGTCCGTAAAAGAGTCCCCAGGAAAAGCGCGCCAGCGTGACTGTGGTCTTCGGGTCGAAGGGTAGTGTTATTCCGAAGCGTCCGTGGTCCTGTAGCATCTGGTAGGCTAACCCGCCGGTATAGTAGCCGATTGTGTGCCAGAGAAAGACGATGGCTGTCGCGGTTAAGAGTGTAAATGACGAATCAGTCCGCTTTCTGAGTAGCGCGATCAAAGCAAGGAGGCCGAAAAACGAGCCTGCTATTTCGCCGAAGGTGTCCCGGAACGTGAACCACGATGCCGACCAAATGACGGCATAGGCGACAAAGCCGAACGCGAAGCGGAGGCAGAAAGCGCTGCGTGATTTGAGTTCCTGAAGTCCCGAACCGGGAAGGAGGGCAAGACCGCCGAATCCGAGAAAGATGATCGCGCATGCCCCATACATTTGTCCCTCGGAGGAGAAGAATCGCGAGCCTATTGCCCATGCCGAGAAGGACGCGAGTGCAACGAAAGTAAAAAGCAGGGTTGGGATGAGGTAACGTGCAAATAGACTACTCATGAAAAGAAGTAACTGATTGACTTTGGCCGGCGTATTAAACCGGAGAGGCGATTTCCTTTGCAAAAGAATACCAGAAGAATTATCTTTGCCGCCCGGTAATTTTCCTCCTTATATAAAAAAAACCAGTTATGGCTATCAGATACGAACAGAAAATCAAAGACGATGTTGTTGCTTATGTGCAGCAATACAACGAAACCAAAGGCAGAGGCGGTCAGTCCGCTGCCGTTAAGAAGTGGGACTTAAATCCCATCACCGTGAGATCCTGGCTTGAGAAAGCCGGTGTGGAAACTCCCGGAAAAGGCGGCAAGAAGAAGCGCAAATCCGGACGCCCCGCGAAAGTCGCCGCCGCACCGAAGGCTGCTAAAGCGACGAAAGGAGTGAAGCGTGGAAGGGTTGCAAAAACGGCCAGAGTTGAAGCCAATGTCTCCGAGGGAGTCGCCGGAACGCTTCAACGCATGATGGCGATTCAGGGTGAGATGGCCTCTCTTGAGCGTGAGTTTGCGAAGCTAAAAGCTAAGCTCTAGTTCTCCAACGAACCCGTTTACGAAAAGCCGCAACAGGGTTACCTGAGGCGGCTTTTTTGTTTTTGGAATAGCCGGGAAGTAATCTGATATCTGCAACGTGAAGTAGACAACCGAATGAAAGTGATATCACAGGTCCTGCTATGGATGACCGTCTTCTCCGGAATAACGATGAATCTGATGGCTGCTGAAAGTTACCTCCTCGTCGATGAAGAGTCCGGCTACATTCTTTCCGAAAAGAATGAAGAGACGCCTCGCCAGGTCGCGAGTCTCACTAAAATAGCTACTGTGATCATTGTCCTGGAATGGCTGCAAGAGACTGGCGGTGCTATCGGGCAACCGGTGACGGTGATCGGTGAAGCCGTTTCGGGTGGTGCCAATCCGCTGAATTTGAAGGTCGGAGACCGTCTCCCCCTCGAGTCGGGGCTTTACGCGGCGATGATGGCGTCAGATAATACCTCCGCCTACGCGATCGCTGCAGCGATCGGACAGCAGATGAAGCCCGGAACGACCGGACCTGATGCAGTCGCGGTTTTTGTCGAGAGGATGAACCTTCTCGCGACGCGACTGGGATTGGCGGCGACCCGATTCGTGAACCCTCACGGCCTCGATGGCGAGGGTGCCCCCGGCACCTCGACTGCCGCTGACATGGCGAGGCTGGCGATCCATGCCGATCGATGTCCGGACTTCGGGAGATTCTGCCGTGAAAAGGAGCACAAGGTTACTTTTTCCCGTGAAGGAAGGGTGAGGGAGGTGACGCTCATCAACACCAATGAGCTGGTCGGTTCCCGCGGGATCGATGGCATGAAGACCGGGACGACGATCAGAGCCGGGCAGTGCCTCATCGTCTCGGCGATCGGGGAGGTTGAAGTGAAGGGGGTGAAAACGAAGCGCCGCCTGATCGCGGTCGTTTTAAAATCCGAAGATCGTTTCCGTGAAGCCGTCCTCCTGCTCAATCAAGGATGGGCGGATCTTGAAGCACGGCTGGTTAACGGTGGCACGATCGATACCAATGATCGCTTGCTAAAGGAAGTGAAATAGGTCTCAGTCTCGGCCCATGCGAATTGGAATACTCAACGGAGGAGGGGATTGCCCCGGCCTTAATGCAGTGACTCACGGAGTGGTCGGCAGCGCGACCAAACTCGGGTGGGAAGTTCTGGGATTTAAGGATGGATATGAGGGCCTCATGTCACCCGGCAACTTCAAGGTGCTCAAAGTGGAAAAGACGGAAGGCATCCTCAAGCAGGGCGGCACGATTCTCGGGACCTCTAATCGCGGCCACTTTGCTTCGAAAGTCGGGGCCGGTGGGATTCGCAAAATTCCCGCCGAGTACATGGCTGAAGCCTTCGCGACATTGCGTGATCTTGAGGTCGATGCGCTCATTTGTGTGGGTGGCGACGGGAGTCTGACCACTGCACTCCAATTTTACGAGGAGGGGTTTCCCGTCGTCGGCGTGCCGAAAACGATAGACAATGACCTTGCTGCGACTGCGATGACTTTCGGTTTTGATTCCGCGATTCAGGTGGTGGCGGATTCGCTCGACCGTCTTCATACGACGGCGGAGAGCCACAGTCGCGTTATGGTTCTCGAAGTCATGGGGCGGCATGCCGGGTGGATCGCCCTTTATGGCGGTATTGCGGGCGGAGCGAGCAGCATTCTGATTCCCGAGATTCCGTTTCAACACGAGAGAGTCGCCGAAGCTATTTTAGAGCGCGAGCGTCAAGGCTTTCACAGTTCCCTCGTCGTTGTGGCTGAGGGCGCGACGACGCTGGGTGGCAGCCTTGTCGTCGAAAACGCCGGGACTGGTGGTGAGTATCGCCTCGGCGGGATCGGGGATCAGGTATCCAATAAGCTCGCTGAACTGACGGGCAAAGAGACCCGGTGCACCCGACTGGGACACCTGCAGCGCGGCGGCAGTCCGACCTCGCTCGATCGGGTTCTTGGAATGCGTTTCGGAGTAAAAGCGGTT
>JAGNMT010000530.1 GCA_017991025.1 Verrucomicrobiales bacterium | reverse complement strand
AATCTCGACGAAGCCCTCACTCGCGAATAATCGCCACTTTTTCTCTCGCCATGCAACACGAGTTCTTCACGAATCAGCAGCGCGTCACCCGCCGTCAACTTTTTGGCAAGGCCGCGCACGGCATCGGCGGCATTGCGCTGGCATCCCTGCTCGGGGAACAAACGGCGAGTGCGGGTATTCCCGGTCTGCCCGGGCTTCCGCACACGGCCCCCAGGGCCAAGCGGGTTGTCTGTCTCTGGCAGGGAGGCGGTCCGTCACACGTCGATTTGTTCGATCCGAAACCGATGTTGCAAAAGATGGCGATGCAGGATATCCCGGCGAGCGTGCGAGGCGCGACAAAGCTCTCCACGATGTCGTCGAGTTATGCCAAGTGGCCGATCACTCCGGCAATCAAGCCCTTCAAACGCTACGGCAAAAGCGGCATCGAGATGAGCACGATGCTGCCTAACATTGGCTCCATCGCCGACGACATCTGCCTGGTGCGATCGATGAACACCGAGGCTGTGAATCATGCTCCAGGCGTCACTTTTTTCATGACCGGTGCGCAGGTGCCGGGACGTCCGAGCATGGGTGCCTGGCTGAGTTATGGCCTTGGCTGCGACACGAGCGAACTGCCGGCCTTCGTCGCGATGACATCCTCGGACAAGGGCAAGACTTGCGGCCAGTTGTTCTATGATTATTACTGGGGCAGCGGTTTCCTGCCGAGCCGTTATCAGGGCGTCCGTTTCCGCAATGTCGGTGATCCTGTGCCCTACCTGCAAAATCCTCCCGGGATGAGCCGCGACCAGCGCCGCGTCCTGTTGGACGATATCCGCGCGATGAATGAGGCGCATCTCAGCGACTATGGCGATCCCGAGATCGACACCCGCATCACCCAATACGAGATGTCCTACAAGATGCAGGCCAGCGTGCCTGATTTGCTCGACTTCTCCGATGAGCCGAAACACGTCGTCGCCCGTTATGGTCCGGATGCGCTTGTGAAAGGCACTTTTGCCAACAACTGTCTTATTGCCCGTCGTCTCCTCGAGCGCGGCACCCGTTTTGTCCAGTGCATGCACGCGGGATGGGATCAGCACAGCAATCTTTTCACGCAACTCGAAGCGCAATGTCAGGATACCGACGCTCCCAGCGCGGCGCTCGTGATGGATCTCAAGGAGCGCGGCATGCTGAATGACACGCTCGTCGTCTGGGGCGGTGAATTCGGACGCACCCCCTTTGGTCAGGGAGATCCCGCCAAGCCGAATGGCCGCGACCACTTTGGCCGTGCCTACAGCATGTGGCTCGCGGGCGGTGGTGTTAACGCGGGGACCGTGGTCGGGGAAACAGACGACTTTGCGTGGAACGTTACCAAAGACCCCGTTCACATCCACGACATGCAGGCCACCATCATGCATCTCTGCGGCATCAACCACGAAGCGCTCACCTTCCGTTACCAGGGCCGCCAGTTCCGCCTCACTGACGTGCATGGTCATCCGGTGGAGGGGATTGTCGGGTAGCAAAAGTCTTTATCAAAAAACTCAGTCCTATTTTATGCGATCTTTCTCTCCTGCTCTCGTGGTTTTTCTTTTTTCCGCCGGCTTTCTTCGTGCCGAAGAGACGCGCGATCTCATTCTTGTGGCGGGGCAGTCCAATGCGGTCGGCTTCGATGCCTATGCCTCGGAATTGCCTGCCGATCCGGCGGATAAATCGGTGCTTTTCTGGTGGCGTTGCGGCGATCCGCCGCCGGATGAACATGACTCCTCCGGAGCGCGGAAATGGACAACACTGCAACCGCAACCTGTCGGGAACCCGATTCCAAAAGTGACCGCGTCAGGCGGCACCGCGAGCGGACTAAAACGTCAGTACGGGAACTTCGGAAAGCCCGAGGGTGGTTTCGGGCCGGAGATGGGGCTTGCGCGGTCGCTTCGGAAACAGGGAGATAGTCCTCTCGCCATCATCAAGGTCGCCTTCAGCGGTACTTCGATGGCGGGTGACTGGAATCCCGGGAATCCCGGCGACGGCGGTGCCTGCTACCGGGCGCTCGTTAGCGAAACCAAAACCGCTCTCGCCGAGGCCGGAAAACAGGGCATCACCCTTCATCTCCGCGCTCTCGTCTGGGTGCAGGGCGAAAGTGATGCCGATCCGCAATTGGCTCCCCGGTACGAAAAAGCACTCGGAGACATGCTCGCCCGCCTCCGAAAGGATCTTGATGCGCCGGATTTTATCGCCCTGCTCGGGGTGAATACCCGCTTCGGCAACGGTAAAAACCCGAACGTTCCCGCTGTGATCGCGGCGCAGCAGGCCATCGCGAAGAAAGACCCCCGCTGCATTTATGTGGACACGGCCGGCGCGGAAACCCTGCCGCCGAACCACACTCACTTCACCGCCGCAGGGACGCTGGAGATCGGAGAGCGTTTTGCGGAGGCCCTCGCGGCGGCGGCCCATCCGGTGAACCGCTGATCTCCCGCAACTTATCTGCCAAGCGACGGTTTCAACCGTATGCCTCCGCGATTTGCTTTTCTCGTTCCAATCTTCGGTATCACAATTCCGCTTTTTGCCCAGCAACCGGGTCAGTCCAGGGTTGACCAGTGGGACAAAAATCAGGATGGCAAACTCTCCCGTGAAGAGTTGCCCGAACCGCTTCGGAAAAATTTTGATCGAGTCGATGCGAATAAAGACGGATTCGTTTCCAAAGAAGAAGATGCCAGTATGGGGCATCCCAAGGGACAGCCAAAAGCTCCGGCCCTTGCTGAGGGCGTGAAGAAAGTGGCCGACCTCGACTACGCGGGAACGGGGAATCCCCGCCAGAAGTTAGATCTCTATCTGCCCGAAACGCGGGTAGGGGAAGGTCCGCTTCCGGTCATCGTTTTTATTCATGGTGGCGGCTGGCAAAATGGGGACAAGACAAGCGGAGCGGGAAAGGTGGCACCCTTCGTGGTGAGCGGGAAGTTTGCCGGGGTTTCGATCGGCTACCGCCTCAGCGCCGAGGCGCAATGGCCGGCTCAGATTCATGACTGCAAGGCCGCGATCCGCTGGATCAAAGCCCACGCCGCCGAATATGGCCTCGATCCTGGCCGTATCGCGGTGTGGGGCACCTCGGCGGGCGGTCATCTCGTCGCGATGCTGGGTGTCTCCGACGGCGTGAAGGAACTCGAAGGCGAAATCGGGGCTCACCTCGATCAGAGCGGCAAGGTGAATACGGTCGTCGATTTTTTTGGTCCCACGGAATTGCTGACGATGGGCAGGTACCCGGGCACGATTGCTCACGATTCTCCCGACTCACCGGAATCAAAACTCATCGGCGGGCCGATCCAGGAAAACCCTGACAAAGCCAAGAGCGCCTCACCGATCGAGCATGTCACCGCCGATGATGCTCCCTATCACATCGTTCACGGCACGGAAG
>JAGNMT010000052.1 GCA_017991025.1 Verrucomicrobiales bacterium | reverse complement strand
CTCTGGCGCAGCGGAGCCTACGGCTACTACGCGGACCGCGTCGGGCCACTCGATCTGGAGCATCGTCTCGAAGCATGCGGCAAAGTCACGCTCGTCACCGCCGGACCGGATTCGGACATGCACATCGGGTGGTTCAGCAGCCTCAACAAGGACAAATCACCGGATGAGGCGGGCCATTTTGTCGGTATCCACGTCGGCGGGCCGACCCGCATCGGCCATTACTTCATCCCTCAATTCGCCACCGCGAAAGGGACCAGGGGCAAGGTCGATTCCGGCCCTATCCTGACACCCGGCAAGACCTTCGACTGGTCGCTCCGCTACGATCCCGGGGCGAACGACGGAAACGGCGAACTGCGTGTCACCCTCGGCTCCGAAACCGTCACCCTCCCCCTGAAGCCCGGCCAGAAGAAGGAAGGGGCGACCCTGGATCGCTTCGGGCTTTTCACCTCTCAGGCGGGCGGTCAGATGGTGAAGATTTTTCTCGATGAAGTGAGCTACACCGCCGCACCTTGAATGGAGGCGGGGCCGTCGCGCCTGCCCCGGATACATTCCTCGAAAGGCGGGCCCGGCTTCGTCGGTCGAGGCGGGAGAACCGTCCCAAACGGCGGCGGTGCTCCCTGAGTGATTCCCGGGGCTTGTCCGTACCTAAATTAAAGAGGGTGCAGGCCATGGCCGAACCCTGTTGGGTCGCGATGGCAAAGCGCCTCGTTTTTCAACGGGAGGACCGGCTGCGTTCTGATCCGGGGGGGTGGAGTGGCATCGCGGGAGGTGGGGTTGCGGGGGATTGCGAATGTGGAAGAACCGTCGAAGCTCTCCCATGAACTGGACTCGCGACGAGCTTCTCATCGTCCTCAACCTCTACCACAAGATTCCCTTTGGCTTGTTCGACAAAAGCCAAAAGGTCATCATCGATCTGGCGCAGGCGATGAAGCGAACACCCGGAAGTGTGGCAATGAAACTGAGCAACCTCGCCTCTCTCGACCCCGCGTTAAAACTTCGCGGAATCAAAGGGCTTTCCGGTGCCAGCAATCTTGACCGCGATATGTGGGAAGAGTTTCATGCGAATCTCGGCGAGCTTGTTCCCCTGAGTCAGGAGAAGTTCGATTCCCTTTTCATCCATTCGGCCGACGAGACGACAGAAGTCATCCCCGGCAAAGGAATCATTCCGCGCCCGACCATCCCCGTTGGGCCAACCGAGATCACTTCGCTTGCGAAGCGGCGGCGAGGTCAGGATTACTTCCGCGAAATGATCCTCAACAACTACGCCAATCGCTGTGCCCTCACCGGTCTCCCGATTCGTGAGCTTCTCATCGCCTCGCACATTTTACCATGGAGCAGCCACGAGGCGGAGCGACTCAACGTCCGAAACGGGATCTGTCTGAACCGCCTTCATGACGCGGCCTTTGATCAAGGCTTGATTGGGTTTGATGACGACTTGAGGTTGATTCTCTCCACGCGGTTCCGTGACAGTTTGCCGCAGCGATTTGTCCTCAACTCTTTCGAGGCGTATGAATCTCAGGCGCTGACTGTGCCCGAGGATGGGTTTGCTCCCGATCAGGGATTTGTGAAGGAGCATCGGGTGCGGTTTGGGTTGGGGTGATTCTTAACAATTCAATTTCATGACGCTCAACCAGGCAGTAGAACGGATATACTCCCTCAATGTCGGCATTACACCGATTGACGAAGGACCACCACACGAAAGGCCTCATAAACCGGTTCTTCTTCTTGCCGTTTTCGACTTGCTTGACATCGGTCACGCTACGCCTGACTACATACCGTGGTCCCAAGAATTGCGTGATCATTTCACGTCCCGGTTTCTCATTGTTAAAAAGCATAATGACCAAAATAGTCCTGACCTCCCGTTTCGCTATCTGGCCGGGGACGGCATATGGGAGACTTTTGAAATCGATGGGATTACCCAAGTTCGTCGCGAGATTCGCGTCTCCGATATGGGTAAAGTCTTTGCTCGTTTCGCACAGGGCTTTGAGACCGTTGCAGCGGATCCCGAAAACCGAAGCCAGTTGCGTAATGCGCTGATCTCCCGCTATTTTCCGTGGGCGACTGATTCTCTTAGCCTTGCAAACAACGCTGAGCTAGCCACAACGGAGAAAATACCAACAGTATCCGAGGAATCGACAGAATACGGCCGTTCCCCAGCATTTCGCCGCGCCATTATTGAAATCTACGACCACCAATGCGCCGCCTGCGGTCTCAGGATTCGACTCCCCGTTGGAAACGATATCTCGTTCATCGACGCCGCACACCTCATCCCATTTGCAGTAAGCCGAAACGATCACCCAACCAATGGTCTCGCCCTGTGCAAGAATCACCATTGGGCTATGGACCGAAATCTTATTGCGCCTTCCCCAGATCTCCATTGGAGAGCTTCACCAGTTCTTGACGAACGGCGTTCCAATGGCGAGAGAGACCTTTTTCAGCTGTCTGGAAAATCCGTATTACTTCCCAAGAATCCAGCTTTTCACCCAGATTCAAAGGGATTGAATTGGCGACTCGAAAGGCTACTGGAGTTATCGGGGGGAGGATTTCGATTGTGAGATAGGAGATTCAGCCGGAGCTTGACACTCGGAGAATGTATCCGCGGCGTCTCGATCGTTTTCCTCCCCATCATACTGACCTCGCAGCTTCATAAAGCTCCGCCGGCATCGTGTGTTCAAGCTCCCAAACCATCTTGATCGGACGATCCTGTTCGTAAGACACCAGTGTTTTGGCTGGGCCTAGGAAAAGGAAAGGTGCCGTCTCTCCCGCAATGGTCTTTTCAAGTCGGGCGAAAAACAAGATTGTGTACCCTCGCTCTTGAAAGTGAATGTAATTCTGCCCGATTGCGCTCGCTCTGGTTGTACCCGCCTGCGATTCCCAGTGCAGTATGTTAGGGCTAATCGGGTAATCCTTATAGCGAGTTGTCGGGGAGAAGTCACGTTCCTCCTTGCGAAAAGTGACAAGGTGAATGTAAATGCGGTTCTCTTTCACCGGAATCACACCAGTTCCCGCTGGCCCCGTGGTTTCCAGAGTAGCCTTGCCAAAGGCAGCGCTGATTTCCCGTAACCCATAGGCCGCATGAAGGCGGAGCGAACAGGAAAAGGGCAAGTTGAGAGAGGATGTAGCAAACGATTGAGAGGAAAGACGCCAGTCGAGAATTTCAGCCAAATCAGCAGAGGAACTCTGGTTGGCACGCCAACGGTCGAACGATTCACGAAACGAGCCTACGTTCATGTTCGCCCCGTTTTGGCTCCAAAAGAGATAATGTAATGATGCAGCCTCAGGATTGCTGAGCCCATACCCGATAGGCTCTTCCGCAACTCGAGAACTGGTGACCCGATGAACTTTGGCTAGAAACTGAGGATCGGTCCGAAGTGTGAAACGGCGCAACGCCGTGCGAGTCTCGATCAAGTCAGGATCGACTACCGTCCGTGTTCCCTTGGCGAGATCCTTCCACTCAGACCAAGTGCGGTTCTTTAGAAGTTCGACGGGAGAGAGATCGGTTTCCCGAATAAAATTACCGAATGTAAGTGGTAATTTGGTTTCAGATTCGAAGGTCCTAATCGTCTCCGGAACGAAGGACCGAAGATTGCCCAGCGAGTTGCGAATGTTTTCAAGCACGTGCTCCCGTGCCACCCGTTCAAATTGGATACTGCAACCGGGAGGAAGATTCGGAAAATCATGCTCGATCTCACGGTCGATCCTTCGCCTCGTGTGTCGGAGCAAGGCAGTAAACTTACGGTCCATCCGGTAGCGCCGATGACTTTGGCCGACGAGATCAAGGACTGTGAGACATTCCTTTTCCGGCGAGAGTCGCAATCCGCGTCCCAGTTGCTGAAGAAAAACAGTGAGGCTTTCTGTAGGGCGGAGAAACATCACAAGATTGATCTCGGGAAGGTCAAAACCTTCACTGAGAACATCTACCGCAAAGAGAAAGCTCAGCTTTCCACTTCGAAAATCTTGGATCCGCTTGTCACGAACATCGTTCGGCGTTTCGCCGAGAATTGTCTCCGCCTGGTACCCATTTTCTCGAAATTTTCGCGCCATGAACTCAGCATGACGAACCCCGGCGCAAAAACCGATCGCCCGCAGGCTTTCGAAATTCGGGTGATACCGATGGAGCGCACCAACAATAGCGTCGAGGCGAATCTGTGCACGCAAATCGTCACCAGTGTAAACCTTCTCGAGCTCGACGCGATCATACTTACCATTGTTCCAGAATCGATCTTCAGACGTGGGAACTGGATCGGTCACACCAAAATAGTGGAAAGGGCACAACAACTTTTCCTCGAGCGCTTCGGGCAGCCGAATCTCCGCGGCAAATCGATTGTCAAAATCCGGCAGAATGGAAGTACCGTCCATCCGCTCGGGCGTCGCGCTCAACCCGAGCAGAATTCGTGGAGCAAGGTTACCAAAAAGGGGGCGGTAGCTGTTCGCGGTCCCATGGTGCGCCTCATCAACGATAACGTAATCAAAATGATTTTCTCCGAACGTCGCCCACGGACGGCTTGAACTGAGGCTTTGCACTGATGCGAATACCGCCCGCCATTCGTTCGGTTTTTCGCCATCTACCAGCATTTCTCCGAAATTGAAATCTCGCAGCACCGCTCGAAAACAATCACGGGCCTGGCGGAGAATTTCCTTCCGATGGACGACAAAGAGCAGTCGCGAGGATTGAGGGAACTGTTTACGAAAGCGATTGTAGTCAAAGGCTGCTATGACAGTTTTCCCAGTTCCAGTCGCGGCGACAACAAGATTGCGATTGGAACCACTTTCTCGAGCTGCCTTGAGAGCTTCAAGAACCCTCTCCTGGAATGGATGAGGGGTCAGATCGGCGAAAAAGCGCGGCCCATCGTCAGTTCCACCTCCTGGACTTCGTGCACGCTGAATCGCTTCTCGGAATCGCTGCGCGTCATCCGCTCTAAAAGAAACGAATTCTTCATGATGCCAGTATGTCTCGAATTCGGCGGAAAAACGTTCCAATACGTGAGGCATGTCTTGAGCGGTCACTTTAACTGTCCACTCGAGGCCGCTTGTCATAGCGGGTCTGCTCATGTTCGCAGAGCCGATGTAAGCAGCGGAAAAGCCTGTATTGCGATGAAAATAGTAAGCTTTCGCGTGAAGGCGCGTTCGTTCGGTGTCATAGGAAATTTTGATTTCCACATTTCGACGCTGAGCAAGCCATTCTATCGCAGCAGGATCAGAGGCCCCCATGTAGGAGGTCGTGATAATACGGACCGGAATGCCGCGATCCTCGATTTCCTCGAAGGCTGATAACAATAAAGACAATCCTGACCATTTGATGAACGATACGAGAATGTCGACGCGGTTGCTGGTAAGAAGCTCGGTGCGCAACTCGCGATCGAGCGGCGGATCCTCAGCTGCACCTGTCAACAAACTGCTAATCGAAAGTGGTGTCGCAGGATGAGTCCACGTTTTACTCTCACCTACAGGCTGGATCTGTTTTAAAAGAGATTGCGGTTTGGAAAGTAAGAGCCGCCTTCGCAGGTGAGCTTGTCCATCTTCGGCACTAAGCAGCTCGATAAGACGATTTACAAGTGGCAGGCGCTCCTCATGACTTGCCTGCGGAATCACTTGCCTGAGAACCTGTGCCACGAACTGGCTGTAGGTGACGGGCAGACTTTCATCGTCGAGTTTCTCGAAAATCGGACGAAGCTCGGAATGGCTTTTGAGAAGTTCGGCCAGATCTTCGTCTAGAAGCCGTTCGTAGAGGCCGATTTGTAAAGAGTCTTCTCCCATGATTCGTAAGCTTTAGAGCAACTCTGCCAATTCGGCGAGAATAGGCACATCAGCTGGCGCCCAACCCAAAGAACGAATCTCAGCCAATGTGGCCCAAAAATAGTCGGCGTGCGCAACCAGTTTTAATTGTGGAGGCTCCGCACAACGGCTCATGAACGGCCACAACCGGATGGTTCCGAACTCATATTCGTGAATCACTGGTGACAACGCAGAGAGGTCTCCGACCTCAATGCAAAGTTCTTCTCTAAGCTCGCGTCGAAGCGCGGTTTCTTGATCTTCTCCGTTCTCGATTTTTCCGCCCGGAAATTCCCATTTCCCCGCGAGAGAACCGCCGTCTGGGCGTTGCGTCGCCAGTATATGATTTCTTTGATCCACCAATACTAAGCAGACCACATCGATCAGGCGGCCGGAGGATTTTGGGCTTCCCATGTATTGATACTATTCCAGGTCGAAATGTTTTCCAGTGGAAGCGGATTTTTGACGGACCGATTTCCGCTTCGCAAGACAAACGATCGGAAACTCACTCCTCACACCCACAAGTAATCAATTTCTCTCCGCACGCCGGACAAGTCTCGACATCACATCCAAAAACGTGAAGCTGGCCATCAGTCACGCGGCAGTCGTGACAAGGGCTCGCTGCTGAGACGCCATTGGAACTTTTCGATCCGTAGGGCAATCGCTTCCACAACTTGCCGCCGATTTTGACCATCGGCTCTGACTGAGCTTTCTCAATCTCCTCCGGCCAGCCCTTTGACATCCGGACTCAGTTGTATTCAAAAAACTCAATTTTCATGCTAACGCATAACCTTCTTCTCCCTCACTTCCCCTCCTCCTCCCGCAAAATCCCCCATCGGCTTTTTCAGATCCTCATTCAAAGCCCCTGCGGGGAAGAAGTTCAACGTTTCAGGTTCAAAGTTCAAAGTTCCGATTTGGGCGCCTGGTTTGCAATCCCGGGGACAAGCTCTCCATTTTGAGGCGGGAGATTCAATCGGAGCCCGTGAAGCTAGGATTGCTCCCCGGATATTGGAGGAATTCAATGCTCACAAGTGGCCCTGAAACTCGACGTATCTAATCCCGAAAAACCGACCATGATATAATTACCATAATTAAAACTAGCGGCCATCATCCATCCAGAGTAGATTCTCCGATCAACAAATGACGTCGCATCTCTGGATCTGTCTCCTTTTCCCCGGTCTGCCTTTTCTCGTTCTTTTCTTTCTCGGGAGAACGGTGCTGAAGGAGCGGGAGGCGGCGGATCGCCCGTTTACATCGATGCGTCGACCGGCCGGATACAGCTTGCAGCAGCGAGCGGATGATCAATGGGACGACGTTTTATTTTGGCTGTTACTCACGGTATTCACCGCATTTATCCCCTCGATACTGTTCATCGTCGGAGAAGGAAAGGGCCTTTGGGGTTACCTCATTGTCGGAACGATCTCTTCCTCAAGCTTTCTTCATCGATTGTGGAAATCCTTCCGGCCCCTGCCCAACTATTGGCTCGGACTGCGCGGCGAACAGGCTGTCGGGGGAATTCTCGACACTCTCCACGGCGATCATATAGCGGTCTTTCACGACTTGGAAATTAAGGAAAACGGACACAGCCGCAACATCGATCATCTCATCCTGACGCGTTGCGGGGTGATCCTCGTGGAAACCAAGGCCCGGCGGAAGAAGCGGGACGTCACCGGTGAGAAATGGAAACTCAAGTATGATGGAAAACGCATCCAGTTTCCGGACGGATGTTACGACACCGATTCGCTGGAGCAAACGATCTGGAACCGGGAATGGCTCCTCCGGAAAACAAGGGCGTGGACCGGTGGAGAATCGATCCCAATCCTCGCAGTTGTGACTTTCCCCGGCTGGTGGGTCGAACGAACTGGAAAGGGCGAAATTCGTGTCAACAATCCCAGGGAAATTGCTTCACTGCTCGATTTTGAGTCCCGCCCCCTCGAGGAGAAGACGTGGAAAATCCTGCAGCATCAGTTGGAAACCGCCTGCATGATCGAACTGGAGAGTTTCAAGCCAAAAGCCGGGTATCGTCAGGCAAAGAAGATTGCACGTGTCACTGCGGCCGGAAGCACGTCGAAGCCTGAAGCCGCCATGGCAAAGACTTGAGTTGCTGCCATTCCGCCGGAAGAAGAGTTCACCATTTTTCACGAACCAAGAGATGTCCGCCCATCACGGAACCCCGACACAAATACACTTCGTCTTCGTGGATGTTGAGAATGTAACTCAAATCGACGTCTCGATTCTCCGATCGAAATCAGTGCATTTGACCGTGATTCTCGGGGCTAACCAGAAAAAGCTGGATGCCGATCTCGTTGAGAAGCTGATCAGTCATCCGACAAAAACAAAGCTGATACGCCTGACAAAAACCGGCAAAAACGCCCTCGATTTTGTTCTTGCCTACGAGGTGGGGCAGAAGGCCGCCGCTAACCCCTCTGCGTTCTTCCACGTGATCTCCAAAGACAAAGGATTCGATGGATTGATCACCCATCTGCATAACGCGAAGATCCGCGCTCAAAGGCACAACGATTTCTCCAGCCTCGCCATTTCCTCTCCGGCCAAAACACCTGATTCCGCCGACGCGCCAAAAACTAGACGCGTCGAAGACCGGGCCCATTCCCTGCGGGAACAACTCAAAAAAGTGAGTCAAAATCGTCCGAAAAGTAAAAAGACCCTGTTGAATTTCCTGAAGTCCCACCTGGGTAAATCTACTGAGGCCGAAGCGCTTCGCGCATTCGAATCGCTCCGCCAATCCGGAGCCGTCACGGTCGACGGGAATGACAAGCTGAATTACTCGCTCTGAACACTGATCACAGGAGCCGGAAAAGGACTTTGATAGAGTGACAATGTTTCCCGGACACTTTCACTGACCGTCTTTCGAATGTGAGACGAGATATTCTAACCGGGCACGGCATCCGGAGTGATTCCAAAACTCCCGCGAGATTAGGACAACCACACCTGATGCTCGTTGCCCTCGTCGTCGGGCGAACGGCTCAGTTCCTCCGGTGAGGTTTCGAGGAAGAGGCCGCTTTCACGGACGTAATCGAGGAAGATTCCGACTTCCTCGTAGAGATAGGTAGAACCGCCTTGAAGGCGAGAAACTGCTTCACAGCGGCTTCGTAGCTCTTCAACGTGTGTCTCAAGCGAGACTCGCGGATCTTCTGCGCTGTGACGTTCATCGGACATTATTTTAGACCCTTTTCAAAGAGCCGGCAAGAACTCTATCCGGTTCACGCTGCGATGCAATGTTCACGGAGACGAAATACCGGCAATCAAGAGAGGGGCCAGCCGCCCACAGACGGCAGCGTGTGGGAAGGGAGTTTTCAATGCAGATTTTCACCGACACGTTTCACTTCCGCAGATGGGCGCAGTTTCCCGGGATGTAAGGCGCTATCGTCAATTGCCCTCACTCCCTCCCCTCCTCCTCCGGCAAAATCTTCCCGATCGCGTTCCTCCTCGACCCCGGGCGGTCCAGAACAAAGGCGATCTCGGTGGCGTTGGGTTTGGCCTTCCCGGTCTTTTGTTTGCTCATGCGCCCAATATCGCACAGGAGGTGGGACAACCACGGGAGATGGGGTTTCAAGTTGAAAGGCTGAAACCCTGAACCCCTGAAAAGCTGACCGATGGTCTGCGTTGAGAAGAATCGATGATCAGTCGCTCGCACGGGTCTTTGTTCGGGTGGTTCTCTCAACAGAGACGGAATCGCCGCGAACAAGGGTCTCCCGGATAAATTCGAGAAAGCCGCCATCGGGCTGGACTGGGATGACGTCGAAAGGAATGAGGGTCCCGGAGTCGATGGGGGAACAGACCACATTCTTGTCGTGAGCGTCAAAAACGCCGAGATTGTCCTCTTCGCGGTAATAGGCTGCGGTGGTCACGATCTGAAATCCCTGGCTAACAAACCAGCTATCAATTTCGCGTTGTGTCACCGCGACGATTTCCAAACGCGGCTGAGAGATACAGATGGCCAGGTCGTCGTCTTGAATAATGATGCCCTCAAGCCGGTTGAGTCCGGGAGTGATCAGGTTCTGGAGACGCAGACGCTCCAGATATTGCCAGGGAGAAGCTTCCCAGAGATGAAAACGACGGGCATCCTGATCTGCAGGGACGAGCGCCAGTTCGATTCCCGGTGTTAGCCCGAAAACTCCGCTGCGCGTGACCTTGAAGAACCGTTCCCTTTCGGCGAAAACGTCGTGCTCCTGCCCTCCTCGTTTGAGCTGAGGAAGAATAGCCTCCGGGCTTAGGAGGAAATCCAGACTTTCCGCCCATTCTTTAAGACGAGCTTTCTGGCGGGCAAGAGTGGCTTGCCCAGATGACGGGCCATCTCCTTCAGGGCCTCCTCGGAGGAAATCGAGCGCCGCGAGGATACGATCTTCTCCATCATCTCTGCGGAGACAAGAGGTTTGATCGGCCGGGTCGGTTTGCTCATGACTCATGAGAATACGGCAGAAGTCGGATGATGAAAAGGATGAAAAGATGAGGAATCATTCAATTGCACTCGAAAACTCGTTGTCGGTCATGGATCAGAGCCTTCGATCTATGAACTATCGGCGGAATCGTCGAATTCTCCAGAGCCCGTCGCTGGCGGAATGCAATGGCTTCAATCTGAATCAAATCATGGATCGGACCGGTATCGCCGACGACCAGGTTCATTTCCCGGAAAATGCCGAAAGATCATCGGCTTCATCCTGCGGATAGGCGCTGACAGGCATATGGTAGCGTGCCCGAAAAGCGTCGGCGCTCCAGTAGTCTGAACCGGCACCAGCGAGACGTCCCATGGTGCGGAGACTGATCCTGCCCTCGCGATAGAGCTCAAGGGAAATCAATTCACGAGCCTGCCGGATACGTTCTGTTGCATCACTTTCAAGTTCAACGGCAATGTCTTCCGGGATTTCGATGATCAATGACATCGATGAGCGTAAGCGCTCGAAGTCTGCCGGGCAAATGCCGAAGGACAGCCAGCCGCCTCCTCCCGCAAAATTCCGCCCGCTTTCCTCACTCCCCTTTCACCAACTCCGAAGCCGACCGGATTCCGGCCGTGAGCCTTTTCCGTTCGCCCTTCAGAGCACGAAAGTCACACTCGACCTGGATGCCATGCCAGAACTCGGCCGACTGCCCGAAAAAGGCCCCGAATCGAATCGACATCGCCGGCGTGATGAACCGACTCCCCCGCCTTAACCCGCATTTCTCATCCCCCTTCTGCTGCGACTTGTCGCGGACCGCCCCCGCGTCGTTCCGGCCCGGATTTTTTTTGGACAGTATGTTCTCATACAGCCCGGCGGGAAATCCGGGCCGCGCCTCGCTTCGAAGTTCGAATTTCAAATGCGAATGGAATCGGAAGTGATCGTGGAGGTGAACCTCACTTCAGGCGTTTAACGTTATTGGCGGAAAGAAGAGTGCGCATCTGGGTGATGGCGATTTCGTTCAGCTTGAGCAAGCGTTCCGGCTGGGGCAGCCCCTGGCGGATGAGCACGGCATTGAGGCTTTCGAGATTGGTGAGGACGACAAGCTGCTCAAGCGGCGCGTGATCGCGGATATTTCCATCGGCGTCGGGATGGGCATCGCGCCATTGCTTCGCGGTCCGGCCGAAGAGGGCGACGTTGAGCAGGTCGGCTTCGTTGGCATAGACGAGCTTCGCCTGAGCTTTGGTGATCGCGGGCGGGAGAAGCGTCTCCTTGATGGCGTCGGTGAGGATGCGGTAATTAATTTTGGCCAGGGTGCGTTGGAGGTTCCAGCCGAGTTTGAGCCGGTCGTTTTCGTCGTCCTTGAGCCGCTGGAATTCGGTGATGAGGTAGAGCTTGAATTCCGGGCTGAGCCACGATCCGAACTCGAAGGCAATATCCTTGTGGGCGTAGGTGCCTCCGTAACGTCCGGCACTGGCGATCAGTCCAATAGCTCCCGTCAGTTGGATCCACTTTTTTGCCGACATGAAAAAGCTATTCCGGCCCGCCTCATTTCTAATTCCCTCGAATTCGAGGGAATTAAAACCGGGGTTGTTGATACGTTCCCAGACGCCGAGGAACAGGACGGTGTCTTTATTCTTGAGCCACTGCTCGATCAGCGCGCCCGCTCCATCGAAGTTCCGCACCAAATGAAATCGGGGACAGGTTCGCCATTCGAAAGTCCGAAAGCAATCCGATTTCCCGACTTCCACGTGATCTTCCTCTGGAATCGGCGTCTCCGTTCGCTCATCTGACCACCCATTTGCCTCAAACCTGATGCCACGCGAAGGCAGGAGCATCACAATGGCACGTTGCGTGAACGCCAGCCACCTGGAAATTCCTGACCTGTCCCCGCGCGACTTTGGGAACGACGCGCTCTACGTGGTTGGATTTGGATTTTGACCACAATCGAAGCGGAGCGGAGATGGATGCCAAAGGCGTCAAATGAACACGAATTTTCACGAATGAAGAAGAGCCCGCTCTTTCGAAATTCGTGAAAATTCGTGGTCAATTGCGGCAGTAGGACGACCCCTTCCTCCTCGATCACCCGCGCGCGCCACTCAGGTAAAGGGCGGCGTCGGGGTCGGAAGGCGACGCGAAGACTTGCCCGGCATCCCCCTGTTCGACGAGGGCTCCGGCTCCCTCCCTCACCCAGAAGACGGCGGCCTGATCGGCGATACGACGGGCCTGGGCGAGGTTGTGGGTGACGATGACGACGGTGACTTTCCCCCGCAGGGAGTGGATGAGATCCTCGACAACTCCGGAGGCGATGGGATCGAGAGCGCTGCACGGTTCGTCGAAGAGAATCACTTCGGGCTCGAGGGCGAGGGCCCGGGCGATGCAGAGGCGCTGCTGCTGACCGCCCGAAAGCCCGACGGCGCTCTTGTGA
>JAGNMT010000529.1 GCA_017991025.1 Verrucomicrobiales bacterium | reverse complement strand
TGCAGTCCTACTTTTTGAAAACCTTTGGACGGAACGACCGGGAGATCACCTGCGAGTGCGAGCGCTCCAACCAGCCCAGCATGATTCAGGTCCTGCATCTCGCCAACGGGGACGCTCTGAATGGAAAACTAGCCGCGCCGAAAGGAATCATTGAGCGCATGTTAGGCGAGAAGATGACGGATGAGGCCATCGTCGAAGAGGCCTGCCTCGCGACGCTTTCACGTCTGCCTCAGGCTCATGAGCGCGAGGGATTTCTCAGCCTTCTCAAGGGAGCGGGTGAGGCGGATAGGCGGGTCGCGCTCGAGGATCTCTTCTGGGCCTTGATGACTTCGCGGGAGTTTCTTTTTCAGCACTGATGAGATCGGCTAGACGCATGAAAATTTTGAGCTTTTTTACTATCGCTCTGGGTCTCTGCACCGTGGTGTCGGCACAGGGCGCTGAGGTGATCGATTATCATACCGACATCGCTCCGCTTCTCCGCGACTACTGTGCGGGTTGCCATAACGGAGGTGACTACGAGGGAGATTTTTCAGTAGAGACCTTTGCCTCGCTCATGGAGGGCGGGGAGACAAAGGATAAAAAGATTCTCGTCCCCGGAAAGCCGGACGAGTCTTATCTCCTTCATGTCATTCTAAAGAAGGCCAAACCGTCGATGCCACCGAAGAAAGAGCCTCAGCCGACCGCGGATGAGATCGCTCTCTTGACCCGATGGGTCGCGGAAGGCGCCAAGGGGCCGACGGCGGGCCTTGATCTCTCGCTTCTTTCAACTCTCACCGTACCTCACATGGAGCCCTCCGGTAAGGCTGCCGAAGCGATTACAGGAGCGGCCTTTTCACCGGATGGCAAATGGGAGGCCATCGCCAAATTCGGCAGGGCCGAGGTCAGGTCGACCGGGTCGAAGGACGCTCCGAAGCGCTTTCTAATTGAAGATGGAAAGATCAATGCCGTGCATTTTTCACCCGATGGATCGAAGCTCGTTGCGGCCTCGGGTATTACCGGCCTGAAAGGGGAGGCGACGATCTGGGATACGAAATCGGGAGAAGTGGTCCGGCGGATCGGAAGAGACAAACATCGCGACATTCTCTTTGACGCCGAGTTTTCGCCCGACGGGACGCTGCTTGCGACAGCCGGGTATGATCAGGTCATTCATCTCTGGAATCTCGCGTCGGGAGAGCTCCTCCGCTCTTTCCCGAGTCACAATGGAGCCGTCTACGATCTCGCTTTTTCGCCGGACGGAACGGTGCTGGCGAGCGCGAGCGGAGACAGCACGTGCAAGATCTGGCAGGTCGCCACGGGAGAGCGGCTTGATACCCTGAATCAACCCGAAGGCGAACAATTCCGGGTCGCCTTTACTCCTGATTCGAAATCCATTGTCGCGGCCGGGGCGGACAATCGCATTCGCCTCTGGCGTTTTCTTTCAAAGACGGAGGCAAAGATCAACCCCATCGTCGCGACTCGTTTTGCCCATGAGGATGTGATTGTTGAGATGGCGGTGTCGCCGGACGGGAGTCGCCTCGTCACGACCTCGGCCGACCTTTCTTTGAAACGATGGAAGCTCCCCGAAGTGGAGTTATTGGACGTGCTGGAAGCGCAGCCCGATGTTGTTTCGGCTCTCGCTTTTTCACCCGGAGGAGAATCGCTCCTCGTGGCACGTCTCGACGGATCGAGTCAGCGTTATGAGTCCAGGCCAAAGGAAGCGGCGGGTTCTTCCGCTTCGATGGCACTGACCGTGCTGGATGAAGATGCCGCGTCGCCGACCGATGAAGCGGCGGAAAGTGCTACGGTCACGCTGACGGAGAACGAAGGCGGGGACAGCGCGGTGCTGGTGCGGCGCTCGGACATGAAGGGGAAGATCCAGAAGGCGGGGGACGAGGATGAGTTTCGCTTTTCCGCAAAAAAGGGGGAGCGCTGGCTGTTTGAAATGAATGCGGCGAGATCCAAGTCGAAGCTTGATTCACATCTGGTCATTCTCGATGCGAAGCGCAAACCGGTCGAGCAGATCGTCCTTCAGGCGGTCCGCGATTCGTGGCTGACTTTCAGGGGAAAAGACTCAAAGGCCGCGACCGACTTTCGGGTCCACAACTGGGAGGAGATGGAGTTGAATGAGTATCTTTTCGTCAATGGCGAGGTCGTGAAACTGTGGTTGTATCCGCGGGGACCGGACTCAGGCTTCGAGGTATATCCGGGGTTTGGGGATCGACGAACGTATTTTCAGACGACGGCGCTGGCCCATCCGCTCGGACAGCCGTGTTATATTGTCAGGGCATTTCCTCCCGGATCCGACCCCGGAGACAATGGATTGCCAATCTACCGTCTTCTTTACGAAAACGATGATGACCCGGCGCGACACCTCGGGTCGGACTCGAGTCTCCGTTTTGTCCCCCCGGCGGATGGCGACTATTTTGTTCGCGTCAGTGATACGCGCGGATTTGGCGGGGAGGGTTATGACTACACTTTGATTTCGAGGAAGCCGACGCCGGATTTCTCGGTAGTGATTGGTGGCAAAGACTTGAAGATCGCTCCCGGCAGCGGAACCGAGTTGCTCTTCACGGCGAGCCGGAAGGACGGCTTTTCAGGTCAGATCGAATTGGAAATTTCCGGTTTGCCAAAAGCCCTCACGGTACCTCCTCTGATTACCATTGAAGCGGGACAGGACCGTGCCTACACCCTGTTGCATGCGGCGGCGGGTTTTGCCGGTCTTTCCAAAGAGGATTCTGCAAAGGTCGTCGTGACTGCCCGTGCGAAGATCGCGGGGGCTGTGGTGGAGCGTAAGGTGGAGAATTTCGGGGCGATCGGGGTCACTCCTGACAAAAAGCTAAGAGTCAGCCTTCAGCCGGATGGTAAGTCGGGACATGTCGCTGCGGACGGAGTTCTGGAGTTCACGATTCGGCCGGGCGAGACGATCACCGCCATGGTGGTTGCGGAGCGGAACGGGATCGAGGGTGATATTCTCTTCGGTAAGGAGGATGCCGGTCGAAATCTTCCTCACGGCGTTTACGTGGATAACATTGGCCTGAACGGTCTCATGATCCAGCCCGGGAAATCGGAGCAACGATTGTTTATCACGGCATCTCCGATTGTTCCGGAGACGACTCGTGAGTTTCATCTCGTGACGGCGGTCGACGGGGGGCACGGAACGCAGACGGTGCGTTTGCGGGTGGTCAAAGGGGATGCGGTGGCGGGTAAATGACGTGACTTGGCTTGTCCTAACGCGCCGGGCGAAGTCACTTCTTCGGCGGGCGCGGCACGGGAAGTCGGACTTCGCTGACGACGATACGGTGGTCAGAGGCGGTGTTCAGTCGGGTGAGTGATCGAACCGGGGTCAAGTTGGTTGAGACCCAGATTTGATCGAGGCGAAGGAGGGGATAATCCGGTGGGTAGGTATTACCC
>JAGNMT010000528.1 GCA_017991025.1 Verrucomicrobiales bacterium | reverse complement strand
CGTTGTCGCATAGAAACTGAGCGGGTGAGTCGGCGATTGAACCCTCCGCGTGATGGGTCGACCGCGAAGACCGGGAAATCAACGCATGGAATAAGATTCCCGGGTATCCCGTAGAAACGCCCGCCCGCCTTTAAATCGGGTTCCGGAGTCTCCCGGAATGTTTCGATACTGCTCTGAACTTTCCCGGAGCTTCCCCTCAAAACTTATTCGCCTGAATAAAATCCGGATCGCCGTTCAGATAATTGATCATATTATGCGTCGCCCGGAGCGCCTGCCTTTCGACGCTCTCATAGGTCCTCGAGGCGATGTGGCTCGTGATGATGCAGTTCGGTGCCGTGAAAAGAGCATGATTCGGCGCGGGCGGTTCCTCGTCGAGGACGTCGGCTCCGTATCCGCCGACTTTGCCGCTGGCGAGGGCGGCGGCGATGTCGTTCGTCTCGACCAGTTCACCGCGGGCACAATTGAGGACGATGACACCGTCCTTCATCTCAGCGATCTTCTCGGCATTGATCATGCCGTGTGTGTTTTTGTCGAGGAAACAGTGGAGGCTCACTACATTGGCACCAAGGAGGACGTCGTCCATGGTCGCGCAGCGACTCACGCCATGTTCGGCGGCGAAGGCCTCGTCAAAATAAGGATCAAAGGCAATCACGGACATGCCGAAAGCCTTTGCCCGGGTCGCGACTTCTTTGCCGATGCGACCCAGCCCGATGATGCCCATGGTGGATCCGAGGATCTCATGACCGACCGGCTTTTTCCAGCCCGCAACCCACTTGCCGGCCTTCACGTCGACCGCGTTTTCCTGGATCTTTTTGGTGAGGCTGAGGAGGAGGCCGAAGGTGTGCTCCGCGACAGTGGTGTGGTTCACGCCGGGGGTGTTGAGGACCGGGAGCTTCTGCTCCGTGGCGTAGGCAACGTCGATTTTGTCGAGTCCGATCCCGTATTTGCTGATCACCTTGAGGCGGGGAGCCGACTTTTCGATGACCGCCCGGGTGATCGCGTCATCACCGCAGAGAAAGGCGTCGAAGTCTCCGGCGAGGGCGAGCATCGCGGACTCGGGGAGGGGGCCGCGCTCGCGGACGATCTCGAAGCCCTGGGACTCAAGAAGTTGATGGTGAGGACCGGGGGTGTCCTGATAACTCGTGGTGGTGAGCAAAATTCGGGTTGTCATAAGAAGTGGCAACGATTAGCGAGATGCAGCGCGAAAACAAGAATCAAGTTTACTTTAACCGATGGAAGATTCCCTGATCCGGGACCTGGGTCCCCAACCCCTCGATGCCATTCTCGATGAGATCGGCCTCAGCAATCATCAACTCGTCGCCCTCAGCACCGAGCAATTGACCCACAAACAGGTGCAAAAGGCGCGCAAAGGGCGGCGGATCTCCGTGAATATTCAGCGGAAGATTTTGAAGGCTTTGAATGTCTTTTCCGGCCATGCCGCAGACAGGCAGCAGCCTGCACTCCCGCCCGGGGAGGGGGAAGCAGAGCCTGATGCGCCGGTGAAAAAAGTGTACGAATTAAAGGAGCTCTTTAATTATCGGGGGTGATGCAGATTTCGAAGAAAGCCGACTATGCCCTGAGGGCGATGGCGATCCTCGCCGCGCTGCCGCCGGATCGGACGATGCAGGCGCAGGAAATGGCGGAGGCGGGCAGAATCCCCATCAAGTTTCTTGAGCAAATCCTCCTCATCCTGAAGCGGGGCGGTTTTCTCCGCAGCAAACGCGGCGTCGGCGGCGGCTACCGGCTCGGGCGGGAAAGCCGGCTCATATCAGTCGGCGATGTCATTGAAGCGGTCGACGGGGAACTGCTGCGTTTCCTCGATACCAAAGACTACCCCGCATTTCCCGGTGCCGCCGGGATCGCGCGCTGTCTCAGCGAAGCCGAGAATGCCACCAATAGCCAGCTGCGGGGCACCACCATCGAGGATCTGATCCGCGAGGACGTCGGCGATTCCATGGTGGGGTATGGGATTTGACGGCGGGCGGCGATTGGCGGGGCTGAACGTTTGAGGCATCCTACGCCTGACCAAGGGCGCGCTTCGACCTCTGGGTTGATGTTTGAGTGGTCATGGCGAGTTGAACTCGCGGCGGGTCAGGCGTTAGGAGGTTCGACTTGTGCCTCTTGGATTTGCGAGAAAGTCACGGATCTCTGAAGCGATCTCATCAAGACTCAGGGAGTGGCTAATCTCGACAAAATAATCGCACTGTCGCACAAGAAAAGCCCTGTCTGTGGCCTTGTTGCGGCCCGTTCCCGAGCGATCCTCGTATCTAACTGCCCACTCCATAAAATCCTTGTTCTCTGCGTGGAGGTCACCGCCAACATCGATTCTACTGCCGAAGCGCTCGCGTTCTCTTAATCCCAATCGGCGCAACCGCTCCTCATTGGAGGTATCTAGAAAAACGCCGAAGTGAATGGTCGGCAGATCGACGGCCCAAGTTGCAATCGATCCGCTCAGGATCCAATCGGATGATGCGTCCAAATCACCAGCAATCAATTGTCTTCTCTCGGCAGGTGAATATTGCTCTTGGAACGGCGGATCGGTGGGTTTGTGGAAGTATGTATCGGAGTCGAATACAGGCAGATCAAGCTCGGCTCCGATGAGCTTGGCAGTGGATGTGCATCCTGACCCAGGTCCGCCGCTGATTAGAATGCGCATCTTCTTGGCACAACGTCGAGGCATGGCGAGCCCGATCCGGGAGTGCGACCTCGATGGGAGAATAAGGATTCGAGTCAGGAAAGTCAATCGACTCACGACGGGATCGGGCTTGCCATCGCCGGCGTGCTTTTGGGTTTTGATCTATAGGTCTCGATAAAATACCAGTCCTGTTCCGTCTGGTTCGAAAAGTCCAAATTCACGTGTTCCCCAAGAGGTGTCTTTGACCTGGCTCTTTGGTCCAAGGGCGTTCTTTCCCGTGTATTCTTCAAAAAGCGAATCCGGATCATCCACGATAAAGCGCAGAATAGGTGGGTCTGATCCATCATTGATAAAATCCTTCTCATCATGCCACTGGAGATGGAGCTCCACGGTGTCTCTCCTGACTCCGGCGTATTTTGGATCGGTTGGGCAGTCCTGAAAAGAAACGCGAAAACCGAGTTTCTCTGTGTAATATCGAATCGCTGCATCCACGTTACGGACTGCTAAAACTGGATTTATTTCGCGAAAAGTGGCGGTTTTCATATCTTCAACGAACAGCTCGGATCAGGCGACGGCGAGCGGGAATGGAGCGGAGTGACATGGCTTGCCGAAGGCAATCCGAAGGGCAGAGCCGGGGGGGCGCTAGCAACCCCAGATGACACGACAGATGCAATACGAGCCGTTGCCTGCATCCGTCTTTGTTCGGCGTTGCGGTCATTGGCGAGAAAGCTCACGGACAAAGTCCTCTGGCGACTCTGGCG
>JAGNMT010000527.1 GCA_017991025.1 Verrucomicrobiales bacterium | reverse complement strand
GAAAGTCGTTCGCCGGCATCGACTGATCGAGCTTTTTCTGGTTGAAGTGATGAAACTCGACTGGTCTGAAGTGCACGAGGAGGCGGAGATTCTTGAGCATGTGATTTCGGACCGACTCCTTGACCGGATCGACATAATGCTGGGAGAGCCGACGCACGATCCCCACGGGGACCCTATTCCGGATCGCAATGGCGTCCTTGCGAAGGATCTTGCGGTTCCACTAGTCGACGTGGATGACGGGGAGTATCGGGTTGTGAGAGTATCAGACGAAGATTCCGCTCTACTGGGCTGGCTGAATGAAAAGGGTCTAACCATAGGGGAGGAATTTCACCTCACCCATCCCGATCGTGCCGCCGGGGTTCTGGAGCTGGCGAGGCGGGGCGGGGCCAGGGTGCAACTGGGAGTACAAGTGGCCGGACAGGTTTTTGTGGAGGCGGTCTGATCTAAGGCATTGAGTCTTTTTCACTGCGAAAGCGAAAGAAGCCAGCATCTTTGCCATCCGCACGGCTTCAAAAAGGACAGGTGTCTGAGCGGTCTAAGGAGCACGCTTGGAAAGCGTGAGTAGGGGTAATTCTACCGTGGGTTCGAGCCGAGACGAGCCATCGGCGAGTTGAGACAGACGGAGCGAAGCGAAGTCAATCCCATCCGGTGCGTTCAATTCATCAATTGAGTCTTTTTCCTTGCGAAAGCGAAAGAAGCCAGCATCTTAGCCGTCCGCACGGCTTCAAAAAGGACAGGTGTCTGAGCGGTCTAAGGAGCACGCTTGGAAAGCGTGAGTAGGGGTAACTCTACCGTGGGTTCGAATCCCACCCTGTCCGCCATCAAAAGACCCCGGGCCCAGCGAAGCGGGCCCGGGGTCTTTTGATTTACTGAGCCCATTTCTCTCGCGTGACGCGAATCCGCAGCGCATCATGATTGACTCGAATCGTGCGAGTAATCACCATCCCGGGAATCTCATGAAATTCCCAGCGCTTTTCCCTCTCTTGCTCTCGTTTTTTCCCTCTCCGGTCTTCAGCGCCGACGATCCGCAGCTTCACCCCGGCGCGGTTCTACTCCCTTTTACTCACCAGGGGCCTTTTGTCACGACGGCTGGAGGAGGGGTCCTCTGCATAGATGCCAAAACCGCTCTTCGCAGCACCGACGAGGGACAGACCTGGACTTCCTCGCCGCTCTTTGCCGAACCGGGAAAATTCAATGTCAGCAATGAGCGGGCCCTTCTCCGCACGCGCGAAGGCGTCATTATCTCCGCCTGGATGAACGGCACCGAGCGAAAGCAGCCCGACGGCTGGCATTGGGGCGAAAAGACGGCGAGCTGGAAGGACTTTGTTCTCCCGACCTACACGGCCAGGAGCATTGACGATGGCAAGACGTGGGAGACACCCGTCAAACTGAGTCAGCCCTGGTGTGGGTGTATTCATTCGATGATCCAGATGAAAAGCGGACGAATCGTCCTCGTGGGACAGGAGATTATCCCTCAATGGCGGCATGCTACCGTGATGTTTGTTTCTGACGATCTCGGTCAGTCCTGGCAGCGCGGCGATGTGCTGGACTACGGTGTCGGCGCGCATGACCACGCGGGATCGATCGAGGGCTCTGTCGTTGAGCGAAAAGACGGCACCCTCTACCTTCTGCTCCGTACCGAGTCCGGCTTTCTCTGGGAGGCGACGTCGAAGGATGGTTTAAAATGGGAAGGGCTTCAACAATCAAAAATTGCCTCGGTGACCTGCTGCCCGCAAATGGCACGTCTAGCCGATGGGCGTATTGCCCTGCTCTGGAACGCACCGCCGCGGCATCTTCCGGCAAACGGCACGAGCCGGGCGGAACTCTCGCTGGCCTTTTCAGATGACGAGGCCGCGACGTGGTCGCCGGCCGTCATTGTCGCGGCGAACTACGGGCCCGGAGGCCGTGTTTCCTATCCCTATCTTTACGAGCGTACCCCGGGCGAACTCTGGATTACGACGATGCAGGGCGGATTGCGGATGAAGGTGAGTGTCGGTGATCTCGGAAAAGGCGCAATCCCGATTTATCAGGTGCCGGTGGCCACCCCACCAAAGCCTGGCGGTGTCATTATGTTTGGTGACTCGACGACCGCCTTTCGCCCCGGAGCCGTGCAAAAAGTCTATTCAGTTCGCGTCGAAGAGGCGCTTCAGGGCATCGGTTCGGGTCTGTCGGTTCACAATGCCGGAATCGGGGGTAGCACGACCCGGGATGCGATAGAGCGTCTTGATCGCGATGTGTTGCAGCACAAACCCCGCATCGTCGTAATGCAGTTCGGGATCAATGACTCGGCCGTTGACGTTTGGAAAGATCCGCCCGCGACCGCGCCTCGAGTGCCGCTCGCGGAGTATCTTGACAATATTCGCTCCCTCACGGCTCTTGTGCAGAAGAGCGGTGCCAGGGTCATTCTTATGACGACGAACCCGATACGTTGGACTTCGATTCTGCGCGAACGGTATGGCAAGCCGCCCTACGACCCCGATTCCGGGGAGGGGTTCGACGGTCCTAATCTCGCGCCTTATAACGAAGCGCTACGCCAACTGGCGGCAGAGTTGAAGGTGCCGCTTGTAGATGTGCGTGCAGCTTATCCGGAGTATGCGGCGCGGCAAAAAACGGATCTCGACGGACTCCTCCTTGACGGTATGCACCCGAATGATAAAGGGCATAGTCTTGTCGCGGAAAGGCTTTTGCCGGTGATTCGCGAATTGCTGCGCTGAGAGCGGGGAGCCTACAGGAATTCTTTGATTGCCCTTGAATTGCCGTGAAGCGAAAGTCCGGTAAATGGTGGCGTTACATTTCAGATTTTTCTACCCGGAGCGGGGCTGTTTTCTATCTTCTCTGGCCAGCATCTGTTTTCTCGCCTGCCCTTTGACGGTCGACGCGCAGACAGCTGAAGCGGTGCCGGCCTGGTATCGCAACTGCGATCAAATGGTCGTTGTCATCACGGAGAAGTGGGGGAGCACGGAGGGACACCTGCGCTGCATCGAACGCGTAGAGGACCGGTGGGAGGTAGCGCACGACTGGATTCCAGTCACGGTCGGGCGAAAGGGGCTTGGCCTCGGCGCCGGTCTGCACCCCCGGGGGCTAACGGGGCCCGAGAAGCAGGAAGGGGATAAGCGGGCACCGGCGGGGATTTTCCGCCTGGAGTCCGGCTTCGGTGCCCTTGCCGTGGCTCCTTCCGCTTTTCCTTATCGTCAAACGACGCCCGACGATTTCTGGGTCGATGATTTGAAATCGAGGTATTACAACCAGTGGGTGAATATAACCGATCCCCGCGTCGTTCGGGACTGGAAATCGGCCGAGGTTTTGCGCCGGGCAGACGGTCTGTATGATTATGCCATTGTCGTCGGGCACAACCGCGAGCCCATAGTTCCGGGTCTCGGCAGTGCGATCTTTATAC
>JAGNMT010000525.1 GCA_017991025.1 Verrucomicrobiales bacterium | reverse complement strand
CTACCTTTGCCGGCTCGGTCAGCGCAAGGTTGTTTGATTCCCCGGGATCGATCGCGAGGTTGAAGAGCTCTTTCCCGCCACTCTCAAAAAACTCGATCAGCTTCCAGTCCCCCTTTCGAATCGCGGAAGCGGGTGTACTGTGGTGATAGTGCGGCAAATGCCAGCAGAGTGTGTCACGCGGCAGAGGGGTGGAGGGCCCGCGCCATAGCGAAACGAGGCTCACCCCGTCAAGCGGCTGATTCTGCGAAGGCGTCACTCCTGCCAGCTCGAGAAAAGTCGGATAAAGGTCCGTCGTCACCGCCGGGGTTGCGCACACCGTTCCCGCAGGGATGACTCCCGGCCAACTCATGATCGCGGGCACCCGGATGCCTCCCTCGTAGAGCATTCCTTTCTCACCACGGAGTGGTTTGTTCGAAGTGTAGAGGCTCCCCGACTGACCGTGCTCAAGCCCGCCATTGTCCGACACAAAAACGACGAGCGTCCGCTCGGAAAGTCCGAGTCGATCAATCGCCTCGACGATGCCAGCGACACTCTGATCGAGTTCCTCGAGGAGACCGGCATACTCGGGACGACTCGGATAGCCGGGCATAGAAGCCTTCTTCCGGTATTTCTCCAGCAACGCCGGTGTCGTCGAAAGAGGAATATGAACCGCGTAATGAGAAACCTGAAGAACGAAGGGCCGATCCCGATTCGTCTCGATGAACTCGACTGCTTTTTCGGTAAGAAACGCAGCCGTCCGCTTCGGCCCCGCACCGCCGGTCGCTGGCGCCGGGACCTCGTGCTTCTGGCACTCAAACGCCGTTGACCATCCCTGTTCGAGCGGACCGAACCCCTCCCCTCCGAGATGCCATTTCCCCAAATGCCCGGTCGCATATCCTGCTTCCCCGAGCTTCTCGGCATAGGTCTCGACCTCGAGCGGCAGTTGCAGGGGAACCACCGGATCAATCAGTTTGGCAAAGGGACGCCGATGTCCGGGAATGTGTTGGGTAATGCCGAAACGGGCTTCATTCTGCCCGCTCTGAATATTGGACCGGGTCGGCGAACAGACCGCCCCCGCATAAAACTGCGAAAAACGGATTCCCCCGGCGGCAAGCCGGTCGAGAGCCGGGGTCTCGTGAAAGGTATTCCCGTATAGAGGCAGGTCGGCCCAGCCGAGATCATCGGCGAGGATGAGAATAAGATTCGGTTTCTCATTCGCCGCATGTGCGCCGGCAGCTAAATGAAGAAGGAAAGAAGCAAGAATGAGGGGAACGAACTTCATCAATCGAGGAGATCAAAGGGAAGAAACCACGAGTTGATTCCCAGGAAAAGGGAACCCGCCTGAATGACTTACTCTCGTCAAGGCAGTTGCCTTAACAAAGCCATTTTGTTTTTCAACAAATCCTGCAGAGTGTAACGATCAAAAGTCTCCAGGAATGAATCGCGGGCCTCGGCGATGACGCGCTTCAAAATGCAGGCACTCACGATCGGGCACTTGCCTCCGTCGACTCCGAGACACTCGACGAGGGCCATAGACTCGGTCGCCCGAACAACTGATCCAATATTAATGTCCTCCGGTGCTCGCGACAGCCGCAACCCGCCCGAACGTCCGCGCTTCGTCTCAAGAAACCCGAGTTTGCCAAGATTGTGGATGATTTTAACAAGATGATTCTCCGAAATCCCGTAAGCGGCAGCGACCTCGGAAACGGTGATCGTTTCCCCGACATGCACGCCCGCATACATCAGAGTGCGCAATGAATAATCGGTAAAGCGACTGAGTTCCATGGAAATGAGACGATAACCCTCCCGGCGAGAGTCTAACACCGTCACCTGCAAGGTCCAAGAGTGATCCTCCGGTTCAATCCACTTTCAAGGGAAAAGAAATCGAGAGGCCGGCGAGACGATCTTCAAGACTGGTTCGGTTCCGCACGTGGCATTTGAGACACTGGTTCTGCATCGGGATCACTCCGACATATCGGTATTGGCCATTCTCAACCACCTCGTATTCCGTTTTTCCCGACTCCAGTGCCGCCGCAGCCGCCTCTTCGAAACGGTCATTCGGATAATGGTCAACGCCCTTCGTCGCATTGATTCCGAGCCAGTTAATCTCCACCGACCAACTCCGCGCCATCTCATCAAAGACATCGTCGAGCGACTGCGAGGGGAGCGCCCCCGGATCATTTTCCTCAAAAAAATCGCGATGCATCACGAGAAGGGCACCCCGGAATCCCTCATGAAGCCAACGCGCCCGCCCCCGGGCCTCCTCGACTGTCGCGGGGAGATTTTCTTTTCCGGCGAGTTCCTTCGCTTTTTCCGCGGTCTTCCCTGTTTCCTCTTCCCCGGCAAATACAGAAAACAGAATACCGCCAAGGGACAGCATTAGAACCGGGAGGAGCGCCAGAATGAAAAACGGACTGCGGGAGTTGACTTTCATGCTATAAGTTGTATTTCATTTGCACCTTAAATCAACTCCGTATTCACGCCGCCTTCTTAGCGGAATGAAAAATCAACCCAACACACCACCATCATGATTAATCCATCTATGAACCGTCCTATCCTTGCCGCCCTTGCCGCACTCATCATCAGCACCCTTGGCGGCAACGCCGAAGAAACGGGTGCCTTGAAGTGCTTCTATACTGGAAACCCGGCCAAACCCGGAGTCACGGTCGAATACGAAGGAGTCACCTACGGCTTCTGTTCCGAGGCAAACCAGAAAAAATTCCAGGAGGAACGCGCCGCCAGCCTTTACCAACAGATCGGAGGCAAAGCCGCCCTCAGTGCAGCGGTTGATCTCTTCTATGTGAAAGTCCTCGCTGACAAACGGGTCAATCACTTTTTTGAAGACGTGAACATGAAGGCCCAGCATGAAAAGCAGAAAGCGTTTCTCGCCGCCGCTCTTGGTGCCCCGACACCCTGGACCGGGAAAGACATGCGCAAAGCTCACGAGAATCTGGATCTAAAAGAAGCCGATTTTAACGCAATCGCCGAGAACCTTCAGGCTACCCTGACAGAACTCAAAATCGATGAAAAGCTGATTGCACAAGTCATGGCGATCGCCGCGAGCACGAAGAACGACGTCCTCAATCGCTGAGTCTAAATCCCCGGGAATCGAGGCGGAGCGGTAGGAACGCCTTCACTCCGCCTTCCCCTCCTCCGGAAGGAGCACATTCAGAACGAACTCCACCGGATCGGTGTCCCTCGCCTTGTGCTTCGCTGACTCAACCCAGAGACACCTGACCCCGGCGTTCTCACAGGCGCTTTCGATCTCACGAGCGTGACCGGGATGATGCAGGTAATGATTGCGATCTTTGGACGGCCCGTCGGGAAGACGATTATTGATAAAAACCGGGACGTCACCGGAAGCGATAGTTAATGGCCGCACAGGAAACCCCGCTGTCGAGGAGCCGCTTCATCTCCGC
>JAGNMT010000526.1 GCA_017991025.1 Verrucomicrobiales bacterium | reverse complement strand
CGCGATGCAAATCGAGACCGTCACCCCCGGCTCGCCGGCCGAAACGATCGGATTACAACCGGGAGACTTCATCTACCAGATCGGCGAGCATGCCATGCGCGGCTTCGTCGCACGGAACCGCAGCGTGGAGGAAATGCTCTTTTTCTGCCGGAGCGGGAAAAAGGGCACGGCAGCGGTCAAGGCGGGCAAGATCGGGGTATCCTTCGTCGAAGTCTTTCGACCCCAACTAGCCTACCTGCGCGGGGAGATCGGCAAAACCGACCCGCGCTGGGACGCGACGGTAACGGAATCTCTCGCCCTTCTCCCGATCGATCCCGCCGCGAGTTTGCATAAATGGGAGGAAGCCGCCGCGCTGGAATATCCCCGCGACGAGCTCGACACCTTTGTCAGGAATCTCACCGCCTGGCGTCTCGGCAGGGCCTTTTCGGCTCGCCAGACCTACGATGCGGTCGTTGCAGAGTTCAAGACGATGCCGCGACTCTATGCCGCCCATCTCGAAGATATGGCCTACGCGACGGGACAGCTTGACCTGCTCAAAGCCCTTCGCTTGATGGATCCGGACTCCAGCACCGTGTCCCTCAACCTGCTCAAGACCTGGGAGACGATGGCCGCCGCGCCAACACCCGAGCGGGGGCTCCTCGATCTCGCCAGGCAAAGGCGGGGTCGCGACCTCCTTCCTGAACTTGAAATCCTTCAAGAAGATCAACCCCCGGGCGCGGAGGAGAGGCTGGTGCGCTTAAAAACGAAAGGGAAATTCGAAGCCCCGCCGGGGCGCATCCTGACAACGAGAGTGCGCCTGCCCGAGGACGCGAAAGACTTTCATGTCAGCCTCCTGTATCAACTCTACGCGGTCGACTACGAGGAGGGCTCGGTCAGCCGGGCGCGCCTCGGCCTCTACGGCGGCAGGAACGGTAAGCGGCTCAGCCAACCCGTGCTCGCCGAGTTGACGGTCTCCGCCAATCCTGACCAGGACACTCGCCTCTCGGCGAGGGGTGGTTACGACGCGGCTCTACACCACGGTCGCCTCAACAAACCCATTCCCTTCAAGATCCAGGCGGAGGCGGAGGAGGAGCCCCAGATGTCAGGTGTCTTCCGCATCGATCTCATCCGGCTCGGCGGCGAGGCCGCCGCCTACTGCGACGGGGTACCCTACTGCCATCTCCCGATCGATCCCGCCGTCGAAAACTACGAACTGCAATGGCTGGTGTCCGGCATCTCCTCGAAGATCGTCGGCTTCGAAGCATGGACCCTCAAATCCGGGTAAATTCGCCCATGTGCCAACGCCCGTGAAAAAGACGAATTTCCGGGTAAAGACCCCGCGACTTCCCGGCCGCACGAATTCTCCGGAATTTTCGCTGGCATCAGATTCGGACTCTGTGGTAAAACCCGTTCCCTCTCGATGCCTGCCGTCCAGTTCACCGCTAATCTGACGCGCCAGACGAACGCGCCCGCCTGCCTTGTCGCCGGGAAAACGGTGCGCGAGGCACTGGATCATGTTTTCGCCGATCATCCCGCTTTGCGCGGCTACATCCTTGATGATCAAAACGAGGTGCGCCCCCATGTCGTGATTTTTGTCGATGGCACCTCGATGAAGGACCGCTGCGGGCTAAGTGATTCCGTTAACGCCGATTCAGAAATCTTTGTCATGCAGGCATTGTCGGGAGGGTAACCAATTATGAACAGCCATCTTTATCTAGGAACACGCAAAGGCCTTCTGGATGTCGCGAAAATAAACGGCAAATGGAGCATCATTCGCACTTCTTTCCTTGCCGTGCCGGTGCCGATGCTACTGCGCGATCCCCGCACCGGCACGCTCATTGCTGCGGTCGAACATGGGCACTACGGTACCAAACTACAGTTCTCAGAAGACGGCGGCGCGACATGGGAAGAACGCGCCTGCCCCGCCTATCCCGTAAAACCGGAAGATTACCCGGAAGTCGTAAATCCCATGAGTCAGCACCCGGTTCCGTGGAAACTCATGAACATCTGGGCGCTGGAAGCGGGCGGAGCAGATCAGCCCGGATTGCTCTGGTGCGGCACCATTCCCGGCGGCCTTTTCAAATCGAAAGACAATGGCGCATCATGGGAGCTCGTGCGCAGTTTATGGGATCACCCGGGGCGGGCGAAATGGTTCGGCGGCGGGGCTGATTGGCCCGCCATTCACACCGTGTGTGTTGATCCTCGTGACTCCTCTCATGTCCTTATCGCTGTCTCGTGTGGTGGCATTTGGGAAACGCGAGATACGGGTGACACCTGGGCCTGCATCGGCAGCGGCGTCTTCGCTGATTTTATGCCGCCGGAGCAACGGTTTGATCCCGGCATTCAGGACGCACACCGTATCGCCATGTGTCCCGCGAATCCTGATGCTCTCTGGATGCAGCACCACAACGGCATTTTCAAATCCACCGACGGTGGCAAAAATTGGACGCATCTCACTACAGCGGACCCCAGTGATTTCGGTTTCGCAACGGTTGTGCATCCCGGCGACGCGGGCACGGCATGGTTTGTTCCCGGCATCAAAGATGAACTGCGTGTCCCCGTCGACAACGCCCTCTGTGTCATGCGCACTCGCGATGGCGGCGCCACCTTCGAGGCCTTGCGCCAGGGATTGCCTCAGGAGAATGCCTACCATGTGGTGTATCGCCATGCGCTTGCTATTGCGAACGACGGGGAGACACTCGCCTTCGGGTCAACGACAGGATCCGTGTGGATCAGCGAAGACAGCGGTGACACCTGGGAGCGGCTAAGTGCGGAGCTGCCACCGATTTATTGCGTGCGCTTCGCTGACGTTTGATCACCCTTGTCCTATCCCTGAAAGCGCGATAAGGTCCGGGACTCTCCCCGATGCGACTCCCGACTCAGCAGGAACTTGTTCGATATTCACGCGACCGCGCCGCTCTCGTGAAGGCCTCGCTGGTGATCGTATCAGTGTCGGTTCTAATTGCGATTCCGGTATCGTTGATTCCCCGCAGGGGCATTGAGGCAGTCGAGGCAGGGGTGACGATCACGGGCGATGGCGAACTCATTTCCCTGATCCGCTTCGCCCTGCCATTACCACCGGAATCCACCGCGTTCTCGTGTGCCCAGCTCGTGAAAGATGGCGAGGAAAATCCCTTTGCTGAAGAAATCGAGGCGATGATGGTAAGTCCCGCAAACGATCTCATCGCGATCTGGTGGAAAGGCCTTACTAGTGGAAACACCGTCGAAGCGCTCGCCCAACTCGAGGCGGTCGATCCCGCGTTGCGCTTTCGGAACGAATTCATCGGCGATCTCGAATGGAAGTCATCGAACCCAAAAGCGGCCCTGCGCCACTACCTCGCCGAAGCGTCATTGTTCGAAGACGCTCACTACGCCCGCCGCAGCACGCTCTTCCTCGCCCGCTTCGAAGAGGACAGCGG
>JAGNMT010000524.1 GCA_017991025.1 Verrucomicrobiales bacterium | reverse complement strand
GGTACAGGATAGCAGCGGCACAACTAGAGTAACCGCAAAGAAGACAAGGATAGTTCCTCCCGCGCAGGCCAGACCGAAACGCGAGACAAGGGCATTGCTTGAGAAGGCCAGCGACGCGTCTGCGGTGGCCGCCGTTAGTGAGGTCATGAAACAGGCTCTTCCAACCTCTGAGAGCCCGGCACAAGCAGCGGGCCCGGGACTTTTACCGCTGGCGGCGTGGCGGCGGATCGCATAAACGAGGTGCGTCGTGTCAGTCAGGGCAATCACCATAATGAGAACCGGAATCATGTTATTCATCACGTTGATCGGCTCGCCAGCCAGTCCCATTGCCCCCATCGTCCATCCCGCAGCAACCAGCGGAACAGGGAAGGTGATCGCCAGGACGGCAATCCGTCGAAAGACCAACAGGGCAATCACGGCACCAAGAATCGCGCCGCCTCCGGAAAAGAGCATTTGCTCCCGACGCGTGGTTTCCACGATCTGGACACGAAGCACCGGCGCACCGGTAAGTTCTGTCGTAAGTCCGGTCCGCTCCTTCAAGTCGGCAAGCAATCTCTCAATTTCCTTCTGAATCGGCACCAGGTCCTCTACCAGTCGAACGCCTGGATCGGGTTCTGCCGCGAAAAGGAGCACGTTTCCACTTTTTCCGAGAAATACACCACGCACGGCGGGATGGTCCTCCAGCTCACCGAGTAGAGCGGCAACCGAAGCTTCATCCGGATTGTCGGAAGGCATCAGCGGAGGGCGATATCCCTCAACCTTTTTCTGAGATCGGACGTCGAAAATCGAAGACACCCTGCCGATGCCGGCCACTTCCCGCAGTCCGAAATCGAACTCCCTCAAACTTCCTATCGTTGACGCATTGAACAAGCCCTCTCCGTTGACAAGACAAATAAAAACGTCATCCGAGCCTCCGAACGAGGCAGTCGTTTCGGTTGGACTAAAAGCAGTCCTGAGATCATCGTCAAACTCAAGCCGGGTGAACCCTGCCCAGGCCGCCACTGAGAGACCCGCGACGATCAGCCATCCTGTTCTCTGGTGGGTGACCAGCCATTCTGCAAACCGGGGAATCATTTTCCATTATGCCTTAACGCTTCCTCCCAGGAGGCAGTCCACGGTTTCCAACGAGGATTTCCGCGGCGCTGGTTGAGGGAATGTGGAAACGCTGCGCGGGGAAATCCGGGCAATGCGGTTTCTCCCCGCCGCCGCCTCACTTCAAGTTGAAGACCCTCCCTCCCCCGGCGCATCACCCAAAAATGGTTTGAGGCAAAAAGCGGACGCAGGAGAAAAGAAAAATGGCGAATCAGAGGATGGGCCACTTCGACCATCCAGATAAAATCGAGAGAAACATGACCTGCGTCCTCTTGATGAACCCGACATTCAGCCGTACCGCGAAAGTCCCCCGCCGCTTCCATGATAAAACCATGGCATGAATCGGTTTCAGACACGCGGAAGAGGTATTGCAGGGAGTAGGGCAACCACCCGTGGGCCAGAAATCGAATCACCCGATGGCGACCGTCGGATTCGCCCGCTTCAATAACCTCAGAGGCGCTATGTGCGGATCCCCACCATTCGGTCGTCACACTCGGATCTGAAAGCACTGCGGAGACTTCGTCGAGCGAGCCCTCAATAATCCATCGATTCAGAAAGTGGTAATAGTTGGCATGAGGAGAATCGGACTGAAGCAGGACGGTTTCAGAATTTCTGACCGCAGGAGAGGCTGCCAATTCAGTGTGCGTCTTCATTATGCATTCGCCTGATTTAAGACCACTCCGATTGCGCCCGTCGTGAAGTGTCGCAGGAAACTGTCGCGCTGGCCGAGTGCGGTGAGATTGGCATCGGCATTGGCAATGAGACTCCGCCTGAGTTCCTCTGAACGCTCACGACCCAGCAACTTGAGCGGAGTCACTCTATCTGCGTCCTGATTGCAGGTCTTCCCCAATCGCTCCGGGGTCTCTGAAAAATCGGCCAGGTCATCACTCATTTGATACGCCAGACCCAGGTTGACGCCGAATTCGTCCAGTTTCGAGCTGTCGACGTCAGCCAGAATGGCCGCGCTTGCTGCAGCGAGCCCGAAAAGCACCCCTGTCTTTTTCCGGTGTCTTTCGAGCGCGTCCGGGATCGAATCTCTTTTTCGATTCTCGTTGCAACGTAAGTCGGCCTCCTGCCCCTGACACATCGTAATGGCTGTTTCGGCGGCTTTCCTGGAGATGGCGGAGCACCGCTCCGGGCTGACCCCGGGCAGTGTCAGCAGCACCTGGTGACCGATTGTAATTAGATAGGAAGAAGCCATGTCCACCGCCCAGCGCGGATGGACAAGATGCACGCACGGCTTGCCCCTCCGAAGCCTGCCATCGTCCATTGACGGGAGGTCATCCAGGATGAGTGAAGCGGCATGAAACAGCTCCATCACACAGCCGGTTCGCAAGATCGCGAGCGGCGGCACCCGGCCGTCAAACAAAGAAGCGCAACCAATGGCGAGGAGCGCTCTCCATCTATGCCCCCCGCCCAGGGTTGCATATTTCGCCACTCGATTCACTTCCGTATCGGGAAAGGTGTTGAAAATGGATTCCAAGCAAAGCTCAACGGCCTCACGCTGTTCGATACAGAAAATCTCGAACTTCTCTTCCATTTCCCTCTAAGTTCCCGAGTCTGGCCGTTTATTACAGGGCTAGGCAAGCAATTTTTCGTGTCCCTTGCAGGAGATTTTCATCTACCGGAAGGCCCCTTCAGGGATTGCCTTCTTCCGGAGTTCTCCTGTATTCTATTCTCCTCTCCGTCGATGAGAATGAAGATTCGAATTCCACTGGTGGTCATTTTCCTGTTGTTCGTTGCCGGAGGTTTCACCCGGCTGGACTCAGAACCTTTGTTCAAAAAACCCGCATCTTTCTCTCAGAATCGTGAGTTCCTTGAGTTCAATCTTTTTGACGGAAATAAGGGAATGGTGCTTCCTTCGTCGCTGTCGGGACGAATTTCAAAAGCGGAATCGAATCCGCTGACCCGTGGTCTTCTGCACGGGTATATGAAACGAAAGTTCGGCCTTATCACTTTCGACCGGGAAATGATAGGGCTCACGTCGGAAGTTCAAGACGGAACGGAGGTGCACGTTTTCGGATGCGCTGCCTGTCATTCGGGAAAGGCGGCCGGACTTTTCATTCCGGGACTGGGGAACAAAACCTTTGATGTTTTCCAAGGGGGGCACGAGTTGGAATCGTATCTTCAGTGGGAGCGCCGGGTGAAGCCGGAGCAACGCACCGACGATTCGTCGAAGCGTTCTGCGGAGTTTGCGGCGATTGTCGGTAACCCCGGTAATGCCAATGCGACGCGGGGCATCGTTAATGATGTGCTCGTCTGGCAGCGTCTGGACCCTGCTCATCACCATGCTCAACTCCCTCCTGC
>JAGNMT010000523.1 GCA_017991025.1 Verrucomicrobiales bacterium | reverse complement strand
TTCTTCATGTGGCCACGCACGGGGTCTTTTTTGATCTCAACTTTGACTCGCTTGTTGCCGGCGAATTCCAGGCCGGAGTCGATCCCATGTTGCGTGGTGCCCTCGCCCTCACCGGCGCACAGACCGCCGTGAGTTCGTGGGCACACGCAAGCTTTCCGGATGCGGATAATGATGGCTGGCTTTTTGCCGCCGAAGCCGTTCAACTGGATCTTCAGGGGACCGAACTGGTTACCCTGTCGGCCTGTGAGACGGGGATAGGCAGCATCGCTTCGGGAGAAGGGGTGATCGGGTTGCGCCGGGCATTCCTCGCCGCTGGAGCCAAACATGTTCTCTCGACCCTGTGGCCCATCGCCGATGAAATGACGGTGCAACTGATGAGCGACTTCTATAAGCGTATCGGGTCGGGACAAAAGGTCTCCAACGCCTTTGCCGGTGCCCAGGGCGAGGCCTTGAAATCGTTCCGCAGTAAAGGAGCGAAAGCCGAAGCGATGACCCTGTTCGGTGCGTTCGTTCTCAATCGTTCAGGAAACTGAAAACGGATCCACCCGGAGGCTGAGACAAAACGATGACAGCCGCGTGGTCCAATCGGCGGTAAAGAAAGGCATGATTTCACCAATTCGTGCATAGTGAGCTTGCCTGTAATCAGATAGGATCGTAAAAGGGTGGATGCTGTGGTGCCGGAGAAAAGATCCCCCTGAATCATACGGCTTCCGGAAGTAGGAAAAATAAAAAGGATGTCACACAAACTGATGAAACCCCCCGCTCTTGTTTTCGCTCTTTTACTAGCGCATTCTGCCGGATTTTCAGAGCCCTGGCCTGAAGTCACCATTCAACCGTTCGCCGGAGTTCCCGACGCGGTGACAGTTCCCCAGTTGAGCCCCATCAAAGAAGCGGAACTCGGCCTGGAGACCGCCCGTGCCGGGGCCGAGTTCCTTAAAAACATGGAGATTACCCTGTCTCCTGCACAAAAAGCGACCCTCAATCAGGACAAGTTTCTGCTCGTTGCGATCGAGACGATTCCCTCTCTCGATCCGATGGAACGTGAGCCGTACAACCCCAGTCCGGATGAGGCTGCCTACTTCCCGAAACCAACCGGAGGGCTGGCTGTCTATGAGGATGAAATGTTTTCGCTCTATTACCGCCTCGGTGGCGGGGGCGAGATCGAACCCTGGCGAAACCAGTTCGTCACCGCCGATGTCATGCTCCATGCCTGGCACCGTTTTTTTGAAAATGCGATGGAGGAAATCGAAACCACGGCGCTCCACGCCAGGCTGGACGCATTCCTTTCGCAGTGGCTTTCCTCCATCCGCAGCCAAAAGCAGTCGTCCCCTCCGGAACTGTTGCCACACTGGGAACAAATCGAAGCACAGATTGCAGTCGCTTCAGCGATTCTTGGCGACGACGGCGAAGAGCCGAGAGGGAATGCCACCACCGGCGCGTGGACCGATGATGGAAAACCCGTCCCCCTGCTCATCAGCACCATTGATGAGCGCATTGCGGCCGTAATCAAGCCCCTTCCGAAGCAGTGGCGCGGACAGGCTGAAGACGAAATACGCCTGATCCTCGGAAAGGAAGGCATCGTTCCTTCTCCTCTGTTTGCCTCCTACGATTTGAATCAGGGGCAGGACTATACCCAGTACACCCCGAGATCACACTACGCGAAAAACTACGTTCTGCGGGGCTACTTCCGGGCCATGATGTATCTGGGACGAAACGGGTGGCCCCTCAAAGCGCCCGACGAGGCAGGCAGTGCACCCGGTCTTTCGCACGCCCTTCTGCTGGCACATTCCCTCACCTCACTTTCGGCGGAAGGCGTCGCTCCCGTTGAAGCCTGGCGGGATATTCTTGAAATGACGTCTTTTTTTGCCGGTGCCTCCGACGACATCGACTATCCCGAATTCAGACGCTGGGTCGCGGGAAATGTCGATATGGAAGCGTTGACTCCGGAGAAGTCCATTGATCCCGCTACCCTGAAAACGCTTGGCGGGAAGCTGGAACAACTCAAGAAGCCCGGAGTCCTCAGCCAGGCCCGCAGCCGTGCCAAGGCGGGCGAGATCGGCGAGGAAGTGCGTGACGAGTCCCTCCAGTTCCGCGTTTTCGGTCAGCGATTCACCTACGACGCCTGGGTCTTTACGGAGCTGACCCCTCCCCTGATGAATCAACTTCCGGGTACCCCCACGGCCCTCTTTGTGGCGGCCGCGCTGGGCGATCCCGTGGCGCGGGACCTTTCGATTCAATGGCTGGAGACTTCTGCTCCGGCCGCTCGTGCGAATTTCGAGGGGAAGATGGAAATGATTAGAGAGACCCTGACAACCGTTCCCGATGGTGACTGGTTTGCCTCGATGGCTTCGAAGCAACTGCATCTCATCGGTACGCTGGCCGGTCCCCGGGGGGACGGTTACCCGACCTTCATGCGTTCACCCCAGTGGGGGGCGAAACAGGTCGAGACCATGCTCGGCAGCTTCACCCAGCTCAAGCACGACACCCTGCTCTACGCGAAGCAGAACTACGCGGAAATGGGTGAGGGAGGTCTCGGTGAGGAGATCAACGAAAAGGATGTTCCCTACGGCTATGTCCAACCTGACGTGCGCTTCTGGGCAGAACTGGAGCGTCTTGTCAATTTTACCTACGAGGGTTTCACCCGGCACAAACTGCTGCCGAACGTGGTGGAGGAATTCGGGCACCTCGGCCGCTTCAAGACCGATGTTTCGGCCCTGCGTCTGCTCGCCAACAAATCGGCCGCTGCCGAGCGATGGACCATCGAGGAGAGACTGTGGCTTCTCGAATTTAATCCCGCCTATATGTCGGATCCGATCAACCCCATGTACATTAAGGGCCCCGATGATGGCAAGACGGCCATCGTTGCGGATATTCAAACGAATGTCCGGGATAGTCAGGTGCTCTATCAGGGCCTCGGTCGGCCTTACATCATCCTTGCCCTCGTTGGCGACGCGGGAATGAACCGACTCGTCGCGGGGACCGCCTACGACTACTACGAATTCACCCTTCCTCTGCAGGAGCGTCTGGGCGATGAGGCGTGGCGCAGAAAGTTCTATTCGTTAAAACCCGAGCCCCAGAAAAAGCCGGCCTGGACACCGGTGCCGGTTCGATGAGACCCGCCGGATCGGACATCGGCAGGGAAATGAGGGAAAACAAAACGAAGGCCTGCCGCCGGATCTGGCTGGGGCTGAGTGTGCTTTTGTGTGTCCTTCGAAATTTCTCAGGGGCTCAGGAGAAAGCTCCTGAGCCCCCGGAGGACAAACCCTTTCCGCTTTTTTATTCGTCCGACGCCCCCTTTCGTGAGGCCATCGCCGGGACCACGATAAAGCCACCGGGAGTTCCGGTTACGGGGCTCACGTTACCCCATCACGCCCTCGCGCTCGATCTCATTGCAGAGGGGC
>JAGNMT010000522.1 GCA_017991025.1 Verrucomicrobiales bacterium | reverse complement strand
GTAAACCGAATACTATTTGAACCTGTCGACTTCTGCACGAGAGACAGGATCTTCCCCTGGTTTTAAAGGGCGGGACGAAAAATCCCGCCCTTTTCTCTTGGCACCGATTGCCCCGGTGGAGTCTGTTGGCGAAATACAGAACCGGCTCAGAATCCCATCTCGACTTTCTCACCCTCCAGTGATTTCCGGAGAGCCTCCATCCCGTAACGGTAGCGGGAAGCGGCGGTGTTGGGTGAAATCTCAAGGGTCTTCCCGATTTCATCAAAGGTTTGGTTACCCCATATCTTGAGGGTGATAACATCACGGAATTTTTCAGGGACCTTCGACATCGCGACCTGAAGAGCCCGGTTCGTGTCATCTTCCGGGAGTTCAAACCAGGCGATCAACTCTCCACGCTCTTGCATGGCTTCCCCCTCGCGTCGTTTCCGCCGGTCGTTGCTGCGTCCCAGATCGATCGCGCAACGCCGGATGTTCGTGTAGGTGAGACTCACCACCTGCGCGTCCGGGGCAGCCCGATGCGTTTTCCAGGTTCGGACAAGGGCTGCCTGAAAAACATCCTCCGCATCTGCTTCGCACCGGGTTTGCTGACGGGCAAAAAGCATTAAACGGCCTCCATATTGGTCAAGCCAATCACGCCACTCCTGAGAGAATTGCTGCATCGCCTATTCAGACGTCTGAAGGAACGAAAATGTTCAGAGAAAATTGAAAAATCTGAACCGAGGCGTAAGGGCCGGATTTATCACGCGGGATATATTCCGGAATGGATGTAATTCTTCGAGCGTTATTACGTCCTCTATTTCTGTTGTGAAAAGAAAGCGAAGTCGCTATCTTTCCGTCCGTCCCGTTGCCCGTCCTTCGGAGCTGGGTCGAAAAATCAAAAACAAACAAACGAAATCCATGAAAAAAATACTCGCTACCCTCGCCTGCGCTCTCTTCGCCACCTTCGCCGTAGCCGGGGAATATCCCGACATCAGCATCAGTGAACTGGAAGCAGCCATCAAAAAAGGTGACGTCATTCTCATTGATGTGAATGGTGCCAACTCGTACGCAAACGGGCACATCCCGGGCGCAATCGATTTCAGTGCCAAGAAAGGCGACCTCGCAAGCGCACTGGGAGACAACAAGGAAAAACTCGTTGTTGCCTATTGCGGCGGCCCCACCTGCAGTGCCTACAAAGCCGGCGCATCGGCTGCTGAAGCCGCCGGGTTCAAGAACATCAAACACCTTTCCGCCGGTATCTCCGGATGGCTTCAGGCTGGTAAAGAGACTGAAAAGGCTGACAAGAAAAGCTAATCCATCGAGTCCGGATTTTCCGGATCCTCTTCTGAAGAGCGTTCTCGCGAATAGCGGGAGCGCTTTTTTTTATCCCGACGACAACTACCAATTCTCCGGAAGACCAGGCAGGGTTTCGTTTAAAATGGCCTTGATTCTGACCTTTTCAGTGGTTGGAAGGTACGAAAATTCCGGGTCAGACGGAGAGGACGCAAGAGCTTTTGCGAGGCGCAAATAGATCAGCTTTTTGAACCCCTCGGGCAGACTTTGAAAAACGGTGCTGTAGATCATGTAGCTGCAGCGGTTCCGAAACAAGTGGCTCTCGAGATCCAGATCTTTTAGCGAGTTACCCGCTTTCGTAACACGCCGGGTGGAAAGAAACTCCTCCTTAAGAAGACTGTCCCCGGCGATTGGGACCGGCAAAGCGGCTTCGCCGGCAAAAAGCAGGTAATGCGTCAACTCTTTCACCTGACGGTCTACCATCGCTTTGTCCTCCGGGAGAAGGCGGCCCTTTCCGATTTCCAGCGCGGTCCTGATCCGATAATGGGCCTGCACGGCCCGGTTCACAAAGCCAACCTGATGCTCGTGGAGGAGGTGCGCGAGGATGTCACTGGTGGCCACTGGAAAGACGGACCAGTCAAACTGCCGACCGGGAGGCAGGGGCGTTGTAACGATGCCCTCCGGAGTGAATCGTCCGATGAGGTTTCCCCAGTGCGGTTTCAGGTCGTCTGCTCCCGTGACATGCCATCCGCCGAAGCGATCCGCAATGGGGATTTCATGACCGGTGAGCGTACGCCGGTAGGATTCCAGCGTTCCTCCCGTCGGGCCGGGAATGACCGACTTGATGGCAAGACCGGGGACCTCGTGAGTGTCCTCGTCGGCATGGCATTTCATGCAGCGCTCTGAACGTTCAGCGACGGGACGGACTCCGTTGCGCGGGATGTCGAAGATATAAAAGATCCCACCTAGTTCAGGATCAATAGAGACGATTTCGATTCGCCCGCCCTGCACGTAGCCAAGATAGAGGTCCTCATTAAAATAAAGTGCGCGCGGAGTTCGCGGGGAGATCAGACTAAGCTGGAGGCTCGTCGTCGAGTAGGCGAGCATTTGAGTGGAAACAGGAATCTTGAGGGCCTTGAGCAGGCTGATGAGATAGGCCTTCTCGCTTGATTCATCGAGGTTGAATTTTCCCTGAAGGAGATCGTCTTTGATGAGGGTGAAGGGATCTTTTAAGGGCCGGTTCCAATAGTCATGCTCCGGTGCCCCAAGGTCTGCAAAGGTGAGATCGTCCTCTTCAGCGGAGACAAATCCGCACAGGGAAATCAGGAAGAGCACCTGGGCTACCGCTCGGCAGAATTGCATACGCCCCACTGTAACGCCATGCAGACTGGATTGGCAACCTCTGCGAAAGTCGGATTAGAGCCAGTGACCTTGGCTCAATACGCCTCCACCATCGCCCCATCAATCAGGATGTTCTGACCGGTCAGATAGGCGTTGGCCTCTGAGCAGAGAAATGCGACAATGCGTCCGAAGTCTGCGGGCTCTCCGTATTTTCCCAGCGGAATGGAAGCCTCAGCTTTGGCCCGCTGTTCATCATACGAGATTCCGCCCTTTCCGGCCCACATCGTATCGAGTTGCTCGATGCGCTCGGTATCGATGCGCCCCGGACCTACCGTGTTCACGAGAATGCCGTCGCGGCCCAGTTCGCGGGCGAGGGATTTACCCAGGCCGACCAGACCGGTTCGAAAAACATTGGACAGGAGCAATCCGTCAATGGCCTGCTTCGTCGAAACGGAGGTGTTGTTCACGATGCGTCCGCCGCCACCCGCCTTGAGATGCGGCAGGGCCGCCCGAATCGTGCGGACATAACCCAGCATCGTCAGTTCAAAAGCTGATTGCCAGGCCGCGTCGTCGAACTGGGCAAAGCTGCCTGCAGGAGGTCCGCCCGTGTTGTTAAAAAGCGCCCAGAGCCCGCCGAATTCCTCCACCGTTCGCGCGACGACGCCCGCGATCGCCTCTGGATCAGTGATGTCACCCGCAGTGAAGAGCGGACGGTTTTCCGTTTCCGCTTCGATGGCATCGGCGGTTTGCGCGAGCTTCTCTCCGGAGCGGGCAAAGAGCATCACCTTCGCGC
>JAGNMT010000520.1 GCA_017991025.1 Verrucomicrobiales bacterium | reverse complement strand
GCACCGAGGACGTGCCCTCCCGAAGACGCGATCGCGAGGAGGGGACGTGTCAGGGCACTGAGACCGTATCCCGCGATCATGAAGGGCTTGCGTCGATGCACCCGGTCGGACCACCACCCGCTCGCGATTTTCAGGAGGCTGGCAGTGGATTCGGCGATGCCCTCAACCAGGCCGACGAAAGCCATGCTCGCGCCAAGCGTGACCGTGAGAAAAATCGGAAGCAGAGGATAGACAATCTCGGTTGAAACGTCCGTGAAAAAACTCACCCACCCCAGCGCCCAGACCGTGCGCGGCAGACGGAGCGAGGGCGCTTGGCTGGGAGTCTTCATTTGCTCAAGCATGGCACAAGCAGGACGATAGTCACGATCCGAATGCGGTTTTCCCGATTTCCATCATTATCGGCCTGACCCCGGGGAACTCTGTCAGGTTTTTGCAGCCCGCTTCGCTGTACCTTCAACTCATGGGCATTCTATTTTTCTTCCTTCTCTTGGCCCCACTCACCCGGGCCGATGAGAAGCCCATCAAGCTTCTCTTCGCCGGCAGCAGCAGCACTTACTTCAATGACCTTTCACGCGAGGTGGCGAAGGTGTTGGATGGAAAATTCGCCGGCCACATCGGTGCCAAGGTCATGCCGGAGATCATCGGGCGCAGCGGCAGCGACATTCGCGTATATCTCGAACCGGGTTTTAACCGCTACGAATACGGAGTAAAGCCGGGCCAGACCTTCCTCGACAGGATCCGCGACGGGAAGCCGTCCTTCGTCGTGCTGCAGACAATCTGCAGCTTCATCATGGTCGAAAATGACCCTACTGGCACAGGCAAGGCGCACGTCGGCGATACGGGACATTTCCTGAACCTCGCGTGCTTCTACGCCGAGTTCCAGCCCGACGCCTATCAGGCGAAGATGCCGAAGTGGATGTTCAAGAACATATCGATGGCTCTCTCCGCGACACTCGAGGACGAGACGGCAAAATACCTGGAAGGCGTCGCGTTGGAGATGACGAAGGGAGTGAAAGCGAAGCTCGACAAGTGAGCGAATGCGAAGACCTTTCCCCGTGACGGTCTCAACTCCAGTCAAGACATCCCCCACCCCCCGGGAACCATGACCCAACCCTCTTTGCTCCTCGCTCTTACCCTCTTGACTATCCCTGGCACCGGCAAGCTTTCGGCGCAAAGCATGCAGAAGGACCTCGAGTATGCGCGCCTCGGCGAACGCTCCCTGACGCTCGATCTGCATTTGCCCACTAATGCGAATCCCCCTCTGATCGTTTACATTCATGGCGGGGCATGGCGTGCCGGATCCAAGACCGACGTCCCAATCACGGCGCTCCTCGATCACGGCTTCGCCATTGCCAGCGTCGAATACCGTTTGTCCACCGAAGCTGTCTTCCCCGCTCAGGTTCACGACATCAAAGCCGCGATCCGCTTTCTGCGGGCCAAGGCCACGACCTATCAGGTTGACGCCTCGCGGGTGGGGATCGTCGGAACATCCGCCGGAGGGCATCTCGCGGCCCTTGTCGGAGTGACGAACCATGATCCCGAACTCGAAGGCAAGGTGGGGGATCATTTGGACCAGGACTGCGGGGTGCAGGCTATCATCAGTCTTTACGGAGCATCCGACCTCACTACGATCCTTTCTCAAAGCACCCCCTTCGGTTTGAAGATGCGTGTCCCCGCCCTGCAGTTGCTGCTCGGTGGCACTCCCGAGGAAAATCCGGATCTTGCCAAGCTCGCGAGCCCCGTCGCCCATCTCGACGCGAACGACCCGCCACTTCTCCTCATTCACGGCGACGCCGACCCACAGATGCCGCCTGCCCAGTCGCAGGAACTAGCCGCTGCCTGTGAGGCACTCAAATTGCCGGTCCAGTTGATCCTGATGCCCGGGAGCAAACACGGCGGTCCCGAGTTCTACGATGTGGAGCGCACGCAAAGGATGGCGGACTTCCTGACAAAACATCTTCAGCCATGACTCTGTGCCAATGGAAATAGGGTGCGCCAATCCCTGACTCAGCAATCTCATGAAATCCATCCTCATCACTACCCTGTTTTTCACTTTCTGCAGCTCCGCCGTCGCGGCCGATCTCTGGCTCGCGGTCGGCTATGGCGGGCGCCGCATGATCTCCACCGATGGAAAAACGTGGGAGATCACCTCGGAATGGGCGCAGCCGGGCGGGGATGACGGCAACAACCTCATGTCTGCGGTTTGGGCGAAGAATCAGTTCGTTGTCGCCGGAGGTGGAGGTGGTGGCCCGACTGGTGCGGGGCACATCCTTGTCTCCAAAGATGGCCGCGAGTGGACGGAGACGCACCAGGACAAGGCACGCATCAACCCCGTTGTTTTCGGAGGGGATCGCTTTGTTGTCGGCACCTCATCCTATCCAAGCGGCAAGCTTATGTGGTCGACCGATGCCGTGAAATGGAATGATGGCGCGAAAATCGCAGCAAAAGGCTACACGCATTTCCGCGGCGGAGCCTACGGCAATGGCGTCTTCGTGCTGACCGGCAACGGCGGCGGCAATGGCGGCGTGAGCTGGGCCATCGTCACCTCTGACGGTGAAACGATCACGAGCGAACGAAACGACCTCCCCGGTCAGGGACGGATCGTCTTCGGCGGCGGTCATTTTTTAATGATGACAGGCAACAGCGATGTCGGTCTCATTCGAAGCAAAGACGGCATCACCTGGGAAGCCGTCCTCTTGCCGGATGAGAGCAAAGTCTCCTGGCTCATCAGCACCGGAACGACGATCCTCGCCGGCAACAGCAAGACCACCTTTACCTCCGCCGACGCCCTAACCTGGCAGGCCACCGCCATGAACACCAAAGGCAACGTCATCTGGAGTGACGGCCGTCGATTTATCGGCAGCAACTGGCCCGGCAAGATGACTTTCTCGGCGGATGGCAAGACCTGGGAAAACGCTAACGAGCTCACCGCCAATGGCATCAATCGCGTCGTGCTGGGTTCCACGACCGGGAAACCTTGAGACGGCAATCTTAGAATGGAGATGGCACGGTCAGTTCCAAGATCAACGTCCAAAAGAGCGGGATTCGTTCTGACCACATCGATCTACGCGCCCACGACGAAACATCATTCGCAGCATAGAGTCGGCGCATCGATTGGCATGCGGATGCGCTGACCGGGAACCAGAGTGGTGATACCGTTGATCCCCCTGATAGTCTCCGGATCAACCGAAAGAGAGGCGGCGAGAGACTCAACCGTTTGTCCAATCTGAACGGTCCACGTTATGCAAAGCAAGTTTGCATAACGTGGATCGCCAGTCCCAGTCGGAGGGATAACAGGTGGAATGACCACCGGGACAGCGGCTGGAAAAGCTCCCGAAACGACGGGAGAAACACCTGAGGGAACAACCAGGGGAACTCCTGAGGGAACACCTGAGGGAACTCCTGAGG
>JAGNMT010000521.1 GCA_017991025.1 Verrucomicrobiales bacterium | reverse complement strand
CGGCAGCCCATCCACGATGTAATTGCCGGGCGCCGCGCCCTCGGCCTCGGGGGCGACGAGTCGAATCAGCGTCGGAAAAATGTCGGTGACATTCGCGACCTGGCCCTGGATCGTCCCGGCGGCAATGGGAAGTCGTTGTTGTGAGGGAGCCGCAGGATTCGGTTTCGCCCAGGCCGCAATGAAGGGGACTCGCATGCCACCCTCGTAGTGAGCCCCCTTTTTGCCGCGCAGTGGTTCGGCACAGGCTACCGCATGCTGGTCTCCAAGAGGCGCATCCGAGCCATTGTCACCGAGAAATAAGACGAGGGTATTTTCCGCAATTCCGAGTTCCTCAAACTGATCGAGCATATCGCCAAGGCTCTTGTCCATGCCCTCGACCAGTGTCGCAAAAGCCTGCGCGGCGGCGGGTTTTCCGCTGTCTTTGTAGTTCGCAGCAAAACGGGGATCCGGGTCGAAGGGCGCATGCACGGCGTAGTGCGCAAAGTAGAGAAAGAAAGGCGTCTTCTCTTTCACCGCCTCACTGACGTGTGCCTTGGCCTCCAGCGTGAGCGCCTCGGTAAGGAAGATGTCCTGCCCGTGATACTTCTCAAGTCCCGGCACGGCACTACCGGAATTCTTTCCGTTATCTTTTCCTTTTCCTTTTCCGCCTGCTTTCTTCGCCCGGTCAAAATTCTGCGATCCATAATAACTACCCGGTGCTCCGATCGATGCCCCCGCCACATTAACGTCAAAACCGATGTTTTCCGGATTCGCCCCCTCTGAATCCCGTGGACCAAAGTGACCTTTGCCAACATGAATTGTGCGATAGCCCTGATCCCGTAGCAAGCCGGGGAGTGTGATGTCCCCCTTTGTAAGCCCCTTCCAATTCCATTCAGGAGGTCCCTGCGGTCCACCGTTATCCTGGTCCGGGTTGATCCAGTTAGTCGTCCGATGACGAGCGGCATTCTGCCCGGTCATAATACTGACCCGCGTCGGTGAACAAACACTCATCGCATAGAACTGATTGAACCGTACCCCCTGACCGGCGAGTCGCTCCATCGAAGGTGTCCGGTAAAAGTCGTTGAGCGGGTACCGCTTCGGTTTTCCTTCCTCGTCGGTGAGAAACGGCACCGAGGTGTCCATCACGCCCATGTCGTCGACGAGAAAGATGACGATATTGGGAGCTTCGGAGGCATTGAGCAACGAGGAGGAGCCCAGGATTACCGCTATCAAAGGGGCGAGCGAGTTAAGGCGCATGGTTGTCTGAGAAGCAAAGGTCTTGTCTTAGGCGCTGGCCAGGGCCTGATCCAGATCGCCAATAATATCATCAACGTTCTCAATACCGACAGAAAGCCGAATGAGGCCCGCCGTAATACCGCAGGCGGCCTGAGCGTCGGCACTTAACTGGGAGTGGGTCGTCGTCGCGGGGTGAATGGCGAGGGACTTGGCATCACCGACATTGGCGAGATGAGAGAAAAGCTTAAGGTTCTCAATAAATTCTTTCCCGGCTGCTGCTCCTCCCTTGATCTCAAAGACGACCATGGAACCGCCTTTACCGCGGAGGTATTGCTGATTCTTATTGAACTCGGAATCGGTCTCCAGTCCGGGAAAGCGGACCCACTCGACCTTTTCGTGCGTCTCGAGATATCGGGCGACGGCGAGGGAATTCTGACAATGACGCTCCATCCGCAGAGGCAGGGTCTCGATTCCCTGAAGAAGAAACCAGGCGTTGTCGGGAGCGATGCAGGCACCAAGATTACGCAACGGCACGGTTCGCATCCTGAGAATATAGGCGAGGGGCGCGAGCGGTGCCGGGAGATCGTGCCCCCAACGGAGACCGTGGTAGGAATTATCGGGTGCATCAAAGAGCGGGTGTTTTCCTCCGGCCCAGTTGAATTTCCCGGAATCGACCACGACCCCTCCAATTCCCGCCCCGTGTCCTCCCATCCACTTGGTCAGGGAATGAACCACAATGTCAGCCCCATGTTCAATAGGGCGTGTCAGGTAGGGTGTTGAGAAGGTCGAATCGACAATCAAAGGCAAGCCGTGATCATGAGCCACCTTTGCAACCGCATCGAGGTCGGTCACTTCGAGGGCAGGATTCGAAACACTCTCACAGAAAAGAGCGCGGGTTTTGTCGTCAATGGCATTGGCGTAGGCCTGCGGGTCCTGCGAGTCTACGAACTTCACCGTGATTCCGAGGGCTGGCAGGATATCGTTGAACTGGGTGTATGTGCCCCCGTAGAGATTGCGGGCCGAGACGATATTATCCCCCGCCTGAGCCAGATTGATAATCGAGTAAAAAACCGCCGCCGTTCCCGAGGCAAGTCCGAGACCTCCCATCTCAGGGGCACCCTCGAGCAACGCGACCCGCTTCTCGAGCACGTCGGTCGTGGGATTCATAAGGCGCGTATAAATGTTACCCAACTCTCTTAGAGCAAAAAGGTTGGCAGCATGCTCAGTGGAATTAAAGACGAACGAACTCGTCCTATAAACCGGCACAGCACGCGAGTTAGTGGTTGGGTCAGGGGTCTGACCGCCGTGAAGACAGAGAGTTTCGATTTTCATAAAGTATTTACGAGAGGGTGGCAAATGGCAGGGGCTCATGCAAGTGAAAGCGAACGCTGCCCTTCAATTTGCAACGATTTCGAGAGAATCCTGCATTCGATGCGGAGAGCTCTCCCCACTGATCTCAAAACACACCGGAATCACACACCTAATGAAACTGGAGAGATGGCAATCCCCGGTGAGCACTCAGCGCGCCGAGACCCCGGTAGCGGGTATTGCCGCCCATGACTCCCGTAAGACTTTTCCACTCGAGGCAGACAAGTAGACAACCCCGATCGAGATTTGAGCAGGACTGATAAAATTCAGCATCCAGACCGGCTCATTTTCGAGATCGCGAACACGAAGTTGAAAATGAACGCTATCAAAGCTTCGCTTTTGCTGACGGGCGAGCCCTTCAGCGATCCGGAACGCGGCTGCAGAATCAATTTTCAGGGTCTTCCTGACCAGCGGCAAATGCGGTAAATCCTGGCCCGGAAGCGGCGTGAACGCTCTCTCCGCGAGAATCTTACCTCGGGCGAAGACTGATTCACGAAGAACCCCGGCCTTCGCGGGATCGGCCGTAAGAATAAGCCACTGCACGGGCTCAGGTTGCCCGAAGAACCCTACCATGCCTAGAACTACCTCACGGGGATTGTGGTTCGAGGCTGCCAGAAAGTCATCCAGCGATGCAAGTGCCGGTTCACCGACCGCCTTTTCCGGTGGCGCCGACGTCAATGCGCACGGAAAGGCAGCTAAAGCCCCAAAAAACCACGCACTGAACCATTTTCTCATTGATTTCCCGATCCCGCCGGGATCGCACTTCCGACCAACAACATTAAGAAATCTAAATTATTAAGCAATAAAAATCTCTGATAAATACGG
>JAGNMT010000519.1 GCA_017991025.1 Verrucomicrobiales bacterium | reverse complement strand
GAATCACCTCGTCGACCTCAGCGCGCGCTGCCCACATCGGAGCAAGGTTCTCACGGCAACAAACGGTGAGATGCATGTCGGGTCGGCTCTGCTTGAGAGCACGCACCGCCGGCAGAGACATACAGGCGTCCCCGAGCGGATTCGGCGAACGGACAAGATACCGGAACCCCTTGGCAGCATCGCCATCCGACGGGTCACTAAGCTTTCCGGCAGTGGTCATCGAAAGGTCAACGGCCCGGTGCCGGGTGGAATCTGAACCCAGTCTGATCCCGGGAATCAAAGGAAACAGCAATCTACTGTCCCGCTTTCTTAGCGTCAGCAGCAGGAGCCGGAGCTGGCGAGGACGGAGCCGGGGCTGGCACAGCCTTGGGCGCCGGAGCAGGCACTGGGCTGACCGGTTTCGTTTCCGCAGCAGCGGGAAGCGGTGCGGGCGCGGGAGGAGTCGGAGCGGTCTTCGGAGCCGGCACGGGAACGGGAGCAGCCGGTTTGGTTTCCGCCGCAGCGGGAACCGGTGCAGGCTTGGGTGCCTCTTTTGCGGGAGCCTTCTCAGCAGGGGCCGGGGCGGGAGCTTTTTCAGAAGATCCCGGGTCGGTTCCGGATTCGACCGGAGTATTTTGCAAACCCGGAATATTCATCAATTCAGGAGGAAGCTTCGAAAAATCGGGTTGTGCCTTCGCCTCTACCCCCTCCAGCAAACCTTTGGTTTCCGCGTCACGGAACTCCCGTGTTTTCAACATGGCGAGCCCCACGGCCGAGACAAAAAAGATGATTCCCATCCACGTCGTGAATTTCTGGAGGATGTCCGTGGTGTGAGCACCGAGCGCCGAATCGAGCGTGCCTCCGCCGAAGGCCGCGCCGAGGCCCTCCTGCTTAGGACGCTGGATCAATACGACCAGCACCATCAGTATGCTGACCACGATGATGATCACCGTTAACAAAATGGATAGAATTGCCATGGGGGGCCGAATATGCGACACAGGTAAAGGCTTGTAAAGCGCTAGAATCACCCACCTTTAGCGCATAACGGCCGTTTTTTCATGAGTCAGCCCGTCAATGAGCCCGCCGAAGTCGGCGGATCGGTCCATGCGATCGTTTTTCACAACGAGGAAAACGGCTACACCATCATGCAGGTGAAAGAGGCCACCGGCGGCACCGTGACGGTCCGCGGGCGGATTCCGGCCGTCGTCGAGGGGGAACAAATCCGGGCGACCGGGCGGTGGAAAGACGACCGCCGCTTCGGTCGCCAGCTCGAGGCGGACCACATCACCGCCCTTCCCCCCGATTCCCCCGGCGGCATCCGCCGTTTTCTCGCCAGCGGATTTATCGACGGAATCGGACCGACTTACGCGAAACGCATCGTCGAGACCTTCGGAACGGACACCTTTCGGATCATCGAAGAGGAATCGCAGCGCCTCCAGGAGGTCGCCGGGATCGGGAAAACACGGCGGCTCCGCATTAAAGAATCATGGAAGAAGCAACGTTCCGTTCGTGATATCATGATTTTCCTGCACGCCCACGGCCTCTCCACGGCCCGGGCGCTCCGCCTTTTCAAGACCTATGGCGACGAAGCGGTCAATATCCTCCGCTCTGATCCCTACCGCCTCGCCCGCGAGATTCCGGGAGTCGGATTCCGCACCGCCGACGACATCGCCCGGCAGATGGGGCAGTCCCCCGATGCCCCGCGCCGCCTCGCCGCGGGGATTCTCTATGTGCTCGAACAGGCGGAACGCCAGGGCCACTGCGCGCTGCCCCGTGAAAAACTGATCATTGATGCCGCCGCGACGCTCGAATGTCAGCCCGACGATCTTGATTTGCCCCTGAACCGCCTCATCCTCGAATCCCGGGTCGTCGTGGAAAACAACGGCGAAGAGACTCTCGTTTTCCCCGCCGAACTTCACGAGGCCGAAACCGCCGTCGCGAAAGCGATATCCGGTCTCCTGCATCAGCCTTCCGCCCTTCCTGAGATCGATCCGGGAGCGGCCATCGCCTGGTTCGAGCGCCACCATGATCTCAAGCTCGGAGCCGAACAGGCCGATGCGGTGATCCAGGCCTCAAAACACCGCTTTTTTGTCATCACCGGGGGGCCCGGCGTCGGGAAAACCACCATTCTAAAAGCGCTCCTTCAGATTCTGCTCGCCAAAAAAGTGAATCCCGTCCTCTGCGCACCGACGGGACGCGCCGCAAAACGCCTTTCTGAGAGCACCGGACGTGAGGCGTTCACGATTCACCGGGCTCTCGAGTATCAACCGAACGCCGGATTCGCCCGGAACATACACAGACCCCTCGCCGGTGATCTTTTTATCATCGACGAAGCCTCCATGATCGATGTCCGGCTCATGGCCGCGCTCATGACCGCGATCCCTCCGCATGGCAGTGTCCTCCTCGTCGGTGATGTCGATCAATTGCCCTCGGTCGGGCCGGGAAGTATTCTCCGCGACATCATTAAAAGTGGTGTCGTCCCTGTCGCGAGGCTCACCGAAATTTACCGGCAGGCCGCCTCCAGTCGCATCGTGGTGGCCGCCCACGACGTTAATGAAGGGAAACGACCACCTCTGAAAAATGAAGAAGGCTCTGACTTCTTTTTCATCGAACGCAACGGCCCCGAAGCGATCGCCGAGACCCTGAAGCACCTCATCGCCGAGCGAATCCCCGAAGGATTCCACCTCGACCGGCGCGACGACATTCAGGTCCTCACCCCGATGAACCGCCAGTCGCTCGGTACCAAAGAGCTCAATGCCTCACTCCAGGCCACTCTCAATCCTGCCTCGGAGCTGAAGTTTGAGATCGAACGCTTCGGCAATGTCTTCCGCACCGGCGACAAAGTCATCCAGACGCGGAACAACTACGAAAAAGAAATTTTTAACGGCGACATCGGCCACATCGCCGAGATCACGACCGAACCGACCTCGATCTATGTCACCTTCGACGGCCATCAACGAGTCCATTACGAGCCGGGCGAACTCGATGAACTGCAACTCGCCTACGCCATCACGATCCACAAATCACAGGGCAGCGAATTCCCCGCCGTCGTCATACCGCTCGCCTCGCAGCATTACATCCTGCTCCAGCGGAATCTCCTATACACCGCGATCACACGGGGGAAAAAACTTGTCATTCTTGTCGGAGAGAAGAGAGCCCTCGACCTCGCCTTGCAGAATAGTGAGAGTGCCCATCGCTATTCGGGATTGAAGGGAAGGCTGGAACGGGTGAATCCCAGCCCGGCAGAGAAAGGGCGCCAAACTATTTAAACGGATTCACCAGCCTGACTTCCGTCTTTTCGAAATCACGGACATTTCGGGTCGCGACAATCAGCCCGTGTTCCAGCGCTGTGGCGGCAATGAGACTATCCAAAACGGGGAGCGATTGGGTGGCCTGCAAAATGCCCCAACGGTTCATGATCTCTTCGTTCACCGGGAGAATGT
>JAGNMT010000051.1 GCA_017991025.1 Verrucomicrobiales bacterium | reverse complement strand
GTCCATTTTGTAAAAAGTCTCAGCGCCGTCGTTCCAGCGGATGGCGACCTCGTCGCCGATGAGTTGAATGTCTTGGATTCCGGTCATGAAGGGGGGGGAAGACGACGAGTAGCACGGGGCAGGGGGTGAGGCAACAGGGTATGCAGGCCGACTGGACAGGGTTAGGCTTCATATCTCATTTCGTTCGGTCGATATTCCGTTTTGATTTTCCTACGAAACCACCGGAAGATCACGCCCTTATGAAGATCGCCAAGGACGGAATCCGCTCCATCGTGAAAATCGGCTACGACGGGAGGGTCCACAAGACCTTCCGGGGCACCGATAGTGATCTGCGTTTTCAAAATGAAGTGCGGGTTCTGAAAGTGCTGGAGGCCCGCGGCTGTGACTTTGTCCCGCGACTCCTCGGCAGCGATCTCGCGACCCTGACGATCATTACAACCAACTGCGGAGCTCCTGCGGAAGCGAGCATCAGTGAGGGCAGGGCCGCAGAGCTTTTCGAGAAGCTGGAGAAGGAATACGGCGTCGTCCACGACGATCCTTTTCCCCGGAACATCACCTACAATTCCCGTCAGGGGCAGTTCTGCATCATTGATTTTGAACTGGCGCAGGTCAACGAAGATCCGAAACATCGCTGCGACGAGGAAGAGGCCCACCGGACCCTCCAGTGGTGCGGACTCACCGTTGACGGGTCGCGCAGGGCGGGGAATCAGGACGCTCTCTCGGTTTTTTCTTCAGACCAAGGCTGGGCCAACAGCGTTGATCTATGTGGTGAGCGCTCCATTGACGAAAACGGTCTCATCTTTGCGGTGAGTGACGGCATGGGGGGACCCGCTGCCGGTGATGTCGCCAGTACTCTGACCGTGAGAGAACTAAGACGATTTTTACCGGCCATGATGGGCGATTTTCACGGTGCGGGAGATCCCGAGGCGCTGCTCATGGCGGCAGTAAAATCGCTCGATGACTACGTCAGCCGGGTGGGGAATCACGATCCGATGCTGACCGGGATGGGGGCGACGGTCGTCTGCGGTCTTTTCTACCGGACCCGGGTTTGCTTTGCCCATGTCGGAGACAGTCGCTTTTATCATTTTCGAGCGGGGCAATTGACGCAGCTGACTTCGGACCACACCTATGTCGGGGCGTTGTTTCGAGCGGGCAAGCTCAACGAACGCGAAGCGCGCAATCATCCCCGGAGGAATGTCCTCCAGCAGGCGATCGGTGGCGGCGGGCAAATGCTGCGCCCCCAGGTCTCGTCCGTCATGATCGAGGAGGGGGACTGGTTTTTGATCTGCTCGGATGGCGTCACCGATGGGCTCTGGGACAAGAATATCGCGCAGTGTTTTGCCGAGGCTGACAAAAACGGAAGTGATGCCGAACAGGTCGCAAAACGTATCCTGGCCTGGGCTCTGGACGAGGCGGGAGGGGACGATACCACCCTCTTCGTGGTCAAAGCAGTGAAAGGGAAACAGAACTCAGTTGATGCCACGTAAGAGCACGACTGCATTCCTTCCGTTTTTCTCCCACTGCACGCGCCGGCGTTCCGGCAAGTCATTCAGGTCCCGGCTCCTCACAAACCCGGCCCGCTCCAGGTAGCCGGCGGCCTGGGTGGAAAGGGCGAAGAGGGTGCCGACATTGAGCTGCCTCGCGCGGTCGACGGCGGCTTCGACGAGGATGCCTCCATAGCCCAGTCCGGTGTGGCCTTTTTTGACATAGAGGCACGCGAGTTCGGCTTTTGTTGCCTCCGGGTAGGGATGGACAGCGACGCAACCCACGACGTTTCCGTCGATCTCGACCACGATGTAATCCTCGATCGCTCCCTGGATATCGGAGCGGCTTCGCTCGATGAGTTGCTCGTCCTCGACCGCGCGGTGAATGAGGAGGTAGAGTTCGTCCACATCGGCCCGGGTCGCAGGGCGCACCTTCTGGTAGGCGTCGGAATAAACCATCAATCCGACCCCCTCATTGCTGAACAATTCCGAGAGGATCGCATCCTCGTTGCAACTGCTGATGAGATGCACGCGGGGAACCCCGTCGCGGGTGGCCCTCGCGGCGTGCCTGAGTTTGGACGCCATGCCTACGGGTAGATCCGTATTGGCCTCGATGAAGGCGAGCGCGTCTTCGCCGGACCACTGGTGCTGGCGGTCAATCGACATGTCGCGGGGATCCTCGGTCGAGACAAAAAGGATCTTGGTCGCGTTGAGCGCCGTCGCGACTTCACGCGCCACCGCGTCGGAGTTCACTCTCAGGGTCTGTCCGTCGGCATCGAAGCCGAGAGGAGGCACAACCGGGAGAATATCCTGATCGAGAAAGCTCTGCAGGACGCTGCTGTCGATCTTCTCAATCGTCCCCGTAAAGCCGGCATCGACTCCCTTGATGATGCCGGCGGGATGGGCATGAATCGCATTCGCGGTCGCGGCCTTCAGCTTCACGGTGGTGAGACTTTGCATCACCGCATTGTTCAGCCGGGTGATGGCGTCCATGCTCACCTCGAGCGTGATCTCGTCGGTGATCCCGGTGCCGTCGATATTGGAAAGAGTCACATTCCGTTTCGCCCCGAGCGCTTCGATCTGGGCGGCGGCTCCGTGAACGAGGACGACCTTGATGTTGAGTGAACGCAGGACCGCGAGGTCGAGGAGAATGTTCGAGAAATCCGGCGAATCGATGACCGCTCCATCGAGCGCGACCACAAAGGTGCGCCCGCGAAACTGGGGCACATACTGGAGGATGGATCTGAGATCGCTGAAATTCATGAACAGGGGGGAATGTTGCCGTTCCGGAGCGATAATCAACCCGCGAAGCACGACGAAGAGCACGCCCCTTTGTGGCGGCTACTTTCCATCCTCTGCCCCGATAAGTCCCCGAAACCACTTCCGGAGCTTGCCGAAGACGCTCTCCTTCTCTTTTGGTATGGCTGGCAGACGGCCTTCCGGCAGTGTCCAGGTATGGAAATAATCCATCAGGACCAGATCCCCGGGCAGTTTTTCCGCAACATCGGCAGACTTCAGGCGGGGAAAGTCAGACAAGGCCGAAAATTGAAACCCGGAACGCAGGGGAATGAAAAAATTATCCTGGTGACTCGGGAGCACGTAGCGGGGATGGAGTGCCCTGACCGCCTCCACGTAGCGTTCCGTATTGCCGACTGCGGTACCGATGATCGCGAGATCCACGTCGCGGACGGGAGGGGGAAAGCCTGAGATACCCCCCGATTCCACGTAGATACGGGCACCGCCCATCTCGATGATAAAGGCCTGCGGGGTTCCGAGCAGCCACTCCTTGGGACGCTGCGGAGCGGTGGCGAGCGGTTCGTTGATCACACCGGGGTAGGGGACCTTGCCGAGCACGAGATCGTGGTGGGCCGGGAGGATCGTTATGGTCGCGTTCCCGATCTGATAAACCTGTCCTTCATTCGCGGGTCGCAGGTCGCTCCTGGAGATGCCCGAGGCTTCGCAGAGATGGACTCCTGTCTCCGAGACGATCACTTTGCCGCCGAGGGCTTTTTGCAGAGACGGCACATCAAAGAGGTGATCGAAATGGCAGTGGGTGATGAGAAACGCATCGACATGATCCGGGATTGCCCCTTCCTCGCGCGCAAAGGCGATCGCTTCGTCCGACGACGTGACCGGGGCGTTCATCATCACCTCGCGCAATCCGATGCGGGAAAAATAGGGGTCCACGATAATAGCCGTTTCTCCCGAGCGAAGCAGGTAGCCATTCACGCCGAGATAGGTGACCGAGACGTGATTTTCCCCGGGCCGCGGCGCGGTTTTGGCCGGAACCCCGACGAGCAAATCCGGATAGGCCGTGAGTCGGTTCGCACACCCGGTCCCGCAGGCGAGGAGCACAGCGAGAGACGTAATGACGAGGGACAGCGGGCACTTCATGCTCTCATGGAAGGCCTAAACCGCCACCGAGTAAAGCACGATTTCCCTGCTGCGCCCGCGGATCGCGACGGGGGGAAGCGCGGCCCCTTCGGGTTTGGGATCGGCGGCGGCATAGGTCGAGGTCGAAATGAGCAGGCTGTGTCCGAGCTCTTTGGTGAGGCTTTCAATGCGCGAGGCCGTGTTGACCGTGTCGCCGATCGCCGTGTATTCCATGCGTCGGGGGGAACCGATCGTGCCGACGACGGCGGCACCGGTGTTGATCCCGACCCCGATTTTTACCGGCTCAAAACCGTGGTCTGCCAGGATCGAGTTGAGCACTTCGAGACTGCGCAGCATTTCGCGCCCGGCGGCGATCGCCTCATTGGCGTGGTCGGCTGATCGTCCCGTCGCGCCGAAGAGCGCCATCAGCCCGTCGCCGACTAGTTGGTTGACGATGCCTCCATGGTCCTCGATCACCCCCGTCATGTGTTCATGATAGAGATTCAGCAGCTTGACCGCCTCGCTCGGTGCCAGCGACTCGCAGCGCGGCGTGAATCCCCGGATATCGGCGAAGAGGACCGAGACCGTGCGCTCGACCCCCTTCAGTTCCTCCTCGTCGCGAAGCAATTGCTCCGCGATCTCGCGACCGACATGGCGGCCGAAGGTGTTGGTGACCCGCTCCTTTTCCCGCAGCCCGGCGACCATGGCGTTGAACTCATCCGCGAGGACGCCGAACTCATCGGCCCTCAGATTATCCACCCGCACCGCGAGATTGCCTTTGCCCACTTCCTCGGCTGCCTGGCGCAGTTCCTCCACCGGTGTGATCACGAGCCGGGCCATCAGCGCGCTGCTGATGAGCGCGCAGAGAATGCCCGCACCCGCCACCGCCGCTGCGAACCAGTAATCCGACTCCATCGGCTCGGGGCTGATGAGGATTAACAGCAAAGAAAAAATCGGACAGATACTCGCTGAAATGGTCCAGAGCTTTCCCCGCCCGGCGATGGAAAGACGGAAGGCCCCCTTGATTTGACTGGGGCTCGTGTCCCTGAAAAAATAGGGAAACAGCAACTTCCGCCTCGCCCAGTCGATCGAAAAATAGCCTATCGTGAGGGCGACGACCGAGGCGATGCAGATTGAAACCGGGAAGTGGAAATAGACGTGCGTGTTGATAGGCTCGCCCGAAAATTTCAACCCGATGAAGAGGGCGGGAATGCTGAGGAACCACCCGGTAGCGGCGATGATTGCGGCGATGAGAGGGAGATTGATCACCGTGTGCCGCTGCCGGGCGAGTCTCACCGCGTCGGGCGCGGGACAACGCAGGCGAAAGACGGTGAGCGCCCAGATCGCCGCGAGCGGAGGATAGGCGATGCCGTTGAAAAGACCGATCGAGGTTTTGAATGAGGACGCCTGTGCCGGAGTGAGCACCGGGGGAATGTGGATGAGGTTGTAATAGATGTTGAAGACGCTGCCGATCGCCTGGGCGAGGAACATCAGGAGGAACACGGCAAAAAGATGCCGCCACGGAGGGCAGTCGTCAGCGGGGGCGGGTGATGGTGTGTTCGTCTCGATGGCCTAGTTAATGGTAATTTCGGGGATTTGTCGATGGAGGGCGTGGGGAAAATGGAGGGGGAGTGAATGGCACGGGATTTGGCGAAATTCAGACGCAGCGGTTGCGGTGAAACCCTGGGCGTCCGGAATGCTCCGGTAGGGACGCCTCGCCGAGGCGTCCGTCGAACCCCGATCACCCCGCCGCCGCCCGCTTGATTACATTCTGGATCTTCCCGAGTTCGCCCGGACCTTTTACCATCTCGAAGTAGCACTGCCCGCCGCGCGTTCCTCCCACAGCTTGCCGAGGCGTTCTTTTTCCCTCGTGTCATCCGTCGTGGATCGATCGAGCCCCTTGTATTCCACCGCCAGCACCTTCACGGTCGGCAGTTTTGCAATGAAGTCGGGGTAGCAATTCGCGGGGCCTGTCCCTTGGCAATTGCGCGGGGCCTGTCCCTTGGCGATTCCCTGAGTCGCTTGACATCCCTGGCTCGAATCCCTATCCTGCTTCCGAAACCCCGCCCCCGGTATCGGGTCGAGCGGCCTCGACATTCGGCGACTTGGCACCTCTCCCATGAAAACGACATTCGTAACTTCACTCATTGGCGCCATCTGCAGCCTTATTGCTTTGGTGGCTCTTTCGGCGATGACCGTGCTACCCGATGATGCGGTCTTGCATGCGCGATGGATGGCCATTGTTTTTGCGCTGCTTGTCGGAACAAGCCTGCTCGCGGCATGGGCGCGCTCGCGCCTCGTGAAAGCGGCGGTCATCATCGCCTTGTTGATTGCGTCTGTGCCTGCCATTCATGCAGCCGATGATTTCGAAGCCTACGAGGCTCTTTCACTTCAACAGCTCCAACTCGCTTCACGTGAGGAGTCCTTGCGCCGCGCCGAGGCCGAGTTGGAAGCGCGATCCACGGACCTTACGACGAAGGCTGTCGAATTCCTTCGCGAGGAAGTCGCAAAGCTCAAGCAATGAGACCACAAACGCCGAACAAGGAAGGATAAAGCCAAATCGAGGAACGGGACCTCAGTCCCCCCTGGAACATGCGCTGCCGAATGCCTCCGGCGCGCCAGCGATCTGATTCCTAATCCGAAACGTGAGAACGAACTATTTGCAGACCTCTTACAGCCTTCTTACAACTTCCTGACAACCTGCGCCGCCATCCGCCTGATACTGGACGCTATGAAATTACTCCGATCCCTGATCTCCATCATTTGCCTCGTCACCGCCGCCGGTGCAGGTGGCGCACCGCAGCAAGCCATTGACGTAGATACCATCAAGGACAAGGTGAGCATTACGCTTGGCCATGATCTTCACATCAAATTCTCAGCAGACGGTGACCGACTCCTGCACCCCGAGAGCGTTAATGGGGCGGGCGACGATAAGGCAAGCGTCGAGATTTCGCTGAGAGTGACCGACTCAACGCCGTTCGCAGTTCGCGGAGTGCCGACGCGGCCCTATCTCGTGGTGTTAAATGGTTTAGAGCGCCCGCTACACTACCGTGCTCTCGCACGACTCAAGGGCAGTAGGGAGTTTTTCGAGATTGGCGAGGCCGTTGACCCCATTGCCCCCGGCGACCAGGCAATGAAGTGTTGGGAGAGTGGTTCTCTTGTCGAAGAGGTTGTCCTCTATCAATTCGCTCTTTCTCCAAAACTTTAAAATTGAACAGGCACGAACCGGAAACGCCTGACAAACTTCGAGGGCGGCAATGCGGTCACCGGCCGGGAACCGGCTGGAAAACGAAGAAGTGACCTCGCTACTCCCCGCCCTGCATCAAGACCCGCTCGATACGGCGGTCTGGAATGAGCCACATCAGCGCCACGGCGGCATAGAGACCCATCGCGATCCACGGGCTCACGAAGGCGAGGGGAATCGCACCGAGATACACCAACAGTGAGAGTTTTCCCTTCCGGTCTTTCCCGATGGCTGCTGCAAGCACCGCCCCCCCTTTGCGCCCGGCGATGATGACCTGCTGGAGAATGTAGTAGGCGGTGCCGGCGAGGAGCAGAACGACGCCGTACAGGGCCGTCGGTGTCGGCGAGAAATGATTTTCCCCCATCCACCCCGTGGCGAAGGGAAAAAGCGAGAGCCAGAAGAGCAGATGCAGATTTGCCCAGAGGACGCCGCCGGTGATATGCTCCGTCGCGTGGAAGAGATGGTGATGATTGTTCCAATAGATGCCGACGTAGAGGAAACTCAGAATATAGCTGAGAAAGACAGGCAGGAGAGGCTTCAGGTCGGCCAATCCGGCAGCGTGTGAGGCGTGTTCATCCGCATGCGGCACTTTGAGCTCAAGCACCATGATGGTGATAATGATGGCGATGACGCCATCGCTGAAGGCTTCGAGTCGGTTGGTGGTCATGGTCTTGGAGGGAGAATCCGCCGGCCCGGTGCACGTGTCAATGCCTCCGACGCGAGGGGCATCTGTGCCCGATCAGCCTGCCGGCTCCCGGGGAGTCAGGAAAACAACTCCCGCATGGGCTGTCCCTGATAGAGCGGGATGGGCCGACTCGCGACATCGATCCAGTGGGCGTCGGGCGGTAGACCGAGGGCGTCGTAGATGGTGGCGGCGAAGTCTTCGGGCTTTCTCGGATCGCTCGCGGGATGGCCGCCGAACTTATCCGTCGACCCGAGGACGGCCCCGCCGGTGACACCGGCCCCTGCCATCCAGACGGTCTGCACGGAACTCCAGTGATCTCGACCGGGCAGTCTCGTGGCGGAAAGGGTGGAGATTTTCGGGGTGCGCCCGAACTCGCTGGCCATGACGATGAGGGTGTCATCGAGCAAACCGCGCTCCCCGAGATCGTCGAGCAGGGCGGAGATGGCCCTGTCGGCGGGGGGAAAGAGAAAATTCCGCAGGTTCGGAAAGGCAGACTGGTGAGTGTCCCACGTCTCGTTGTTGCCCAGATTCACCTGTACGAGGCGCACTCCGGTCTCGACAAGCTGACGGGCCATGAGAAGGGACCAGCCGAAGGAATTGCGCCCGTAGCGGTCCTGGAGTGCGGGATCGGCACTGTGCACGTCGAAGGCGGCCTGGGTCTTCGGGTCGGAGAGCAGTCCCACGGCCATTTCGCGGTAGCGGTCGAGCCCCTCGGCGGAGGTGGAGTTCTCGAGATGGCGCTGCTGCTCGTCGAGGAAGCCGCGCAGCTTCAGCCTGTCCTGAAAACGCTCGAAGTCCACGGTGTCGGGCAGGTCGAGGCTGAAGGTGCGGAACTGCAGCTTGTCGGCGTTCAGCCGGCCGTCTTCGTGATGGAAATAATATTCGGGGTAGGCGCCGTAGCCGACGGGATCGTATTTCGAGGCCTCGATGAAAAAGGGATCGTGTTGCCGGCCGAGGAGTCCGCCAAACTGCCCGGGGATGGTGCGTCCGCTCCGGTGAATCATTTTCTCGGGCAGGACGAGGGCCGAGGGCAGGGAACTGCGGGAGGGGAATCGCTCGCCGGCAATGGCGGCGATGGAGGGCCAGTCGCCCTCGGTCGGTTTGTTGCGGTCGAAGCCGGGAGGCGTCTCGGACCGTCCGGTCATCATGGTGTAATGACCGTTCGAGTGCTCGCCCGAGGGGTGGGTGAGTGAGCGGCAGAGGGCCCATTTGTCGCTGCGCTTCGCGAGTTCGGGGAGGTGTTCGCAGATGTGCAGGCCGGGTGTTTTTGTGGCAATGGACTGGAACTCGCCGCGGATCTCGCTGGGGGCATCGGGCTTGAGATCAAAACTGTCCAACTGCGAGAGTCCGCCGGAGAGAAAAATGTAGATGACGTTTTTGGCCTTGCCGGGGGTCGCTCCGGAATTCTCCAGAGCGGCGAGTTTGTCGAGTCCGAATCCGCCTGCAAGTCCGAGGGCACCGGCTTTGATCGCGGCGCGTCGGGTGGAGCGGGCAGCAGAATGAAACAGGCGCGGTGAGCGGAAATCCGATGACATGGCGGCGGTCGGGTGCGGCGGGGTAAAGCGAGACTATCGCAGAGAGGCATCAAGTGAAAGCCTTCCTTGGCACGTTATCGCGCCGCAGTCGGCATCTCACGCGAGAAGCTGACTCACCACCTTCGCCCCCTGATTGTCGGTGAGCGAGGCGGCGAGGCCGTTGCGTTTGTAGTTGAGTTTGCTGTGATCGAGCCCGAAGGCGTGGAGCAGCGTCGCATGCCAGTCGAAGTGGCGCACTTCATCGATGACCGCTTTGTGGCTCCATTCATCGGTTTCGCCGTGGACATAGCCGCGCTTGAAGCCGCCCCCGGCGACCCACATGCTGAAGCCGTAAGTGTTGTGGTCGCGGCCCCATTTTTCACGTCCGGCGTCGTTCTGCAATACAGGGAGTCGTCCCATCTCTCCGCCCCAGTGGACGACGGTGCTGTCAAAAAGTCCGCGCTGTTTCAGATCCGTGATGAGGGCGGCGGTGGGCTGATCGGTCGCGGCGCAGTTGGCGGGCAGTGCGGAAAGGAGCGAGCCGTGCTGATCCCAGGACTGGCCCGCATTGAGCACCTGCACATACCGAACCCCGCGTTCCACGAGGCGTCGGGCAATGAGGCATCGGGTCGCGTAGTCCTTCGTCACGGGATTGTCGACCCCGTAAAGCTTTTGAATGTGCTCGGGTTCGCTGGAAATATCGAGGGCTTCCTTCGCGGCGGTCTGCATGTTCGCAGCGAGTTCGTAGCTCGCGATGCGGGCCTGAAGATCGAGTTCTCCGGGGTGCCGCGTAAGATGTTCTTCATTAAAACTTTCGAGAAGATCAAGCTGCCGATCCTGCGCTTTACCGGCAAGGGACGGCGGCGGGTCGAGATTCAGGATGCGGGGTTCCGTCGGTCGGATCACGGTGCCCTGAAACATGGCCGGGAGCCAGCCGTTCGTGAAATGCTCACCCTGGAAAGTGGGCAGTCCTCCGGGATGAGAAAGCACCATGTAGGCGGGTAGTTCCTCCGTCTCGCTGCCGAGTCCGTAGGTGAGCCAGGATCCGAGGGCGGGACGCCCGGCGGTGATGCGCCCTCCGTTCATGGCATAAAGCCCCTGGGCGTGGTTGCTCACTCCGGAGGTCATGGAGCGGATCAACGTGATATCGTCGGCAACGCCACCGAGATGGGGGAGTAGTTCGCTTAACTCCATGCCGCACTGGCCGTGCTTTGAAAATTTCCAGGGTGAGCCGAAGACCTTTGAGGAGGCCTGCGCGAGGTTGTCGTATTTGATCTCGCCGGGGAAGTTTTTGCCATCATACTTTGTCAGCATGGGCTTCGGGTCGAAGAGATCCATCTGCGAGGGGCCTCCCATCATGAAGATGGAGATCATCGCTTTCGCCTGCGGCACAAAGTGAGGTTGCTTCACCTTAAGGTCGAATTTTTCTTCGCCGAACAGAGCCGGTTTCACGGGGGCCGCGAGGAGGCCGTCTTTCTCGAGTAGGGAAGCGAGAGCGAGCGTCCCGAGGCCGAAACTGTTCGCCCGGAGGAAATGGCGACGTGAGCAGAGAGGCGAGGATTTCATTCGATGTAAAGGAAGCGGTTCGAGCTGTAGAGAATCTGGCAAAGACTGGCCATCGCCTCCCGGCCCGGGTCAGGTTTTACCTCCCCTTTTTTCCCCTGTAGATCGTGGAAGTAACTGGATAGTGCCGCCGTCTGCTCTTTGAGATAGTCAAGGCTGCGGGAGATTTCGGAAGCCGACGGAGGAGTGCCGTAGAGAATCCGCCAGGCGTGGCGGAGTTGTGCGGTGGTATCGTTCGGCGCTTCTGCCTGGAGGCGGTCTGCTAGCCGTTTGGCATTTTCGAGAATGAAGGTGTCATTCATCATCAGGAGCGACTGCGGGGCGACCGTGGTCTGGTTTCGTTTTTCGCAATGGGGCACCATGACGGGGGAGTCGAAGGTGTCGAGGACGGTGACCGGTTTGCTGCGGCGCGATTCCACATAGATGGAGCGTCGGAAATCATTTTCGCCACCGCTCTCGACCTTCGCACTGGTGATCGTCCCTTTGTCGATGCCGACTACGATGCGACCCGCCGGATCGCGTCCGATGCTGCTGGGAGGGCCGAAGCTCGTGCGCACAAGGGTGCCGGCTGAGGCGAGGATGGAATCGCGCAGGGACTCGGCATCAAGGCGTCGCACTTTGAAACGGGCGTATAACTTATTCTCGGGATCGACCTGCGACGAGGTGTCGTTGATCGATGACTGGCGGTAGGCGTTGCTGAGGAGGATGGTCCGGTGGAGGGTCTTGAGTTTCCAGCCGCCTTTGACAAACTCGTCGGCGAGCCAGTCGAGCAGCGCCGGGTGCGTGGGGCGTTCGCCCTGAAGGCCGAAGTCACCGGGTGTATTCACAATGCCGCGTCCCATGTGATGTAACCAGAACCGGTTCACGAGGACTCTCGCCAGCATCGGATGACTGCCGTTGGTGAGCCATTTCGCATAAGCGAGGCGACGCCCGCTCGAACCCGAGGCAAGAGGGGTTGGTTTGAAAGGCTCGATTCCCGGCTTTGCGAGAATGCTTAATTCTCCGGGTGCTACCGCGTGGGTCGGCTGATCGTGGTCGCCGCGGTTAAAGAGTTTTGTTTCCGGCACCTGCCCCTTCACTTCGGTGAGGGCCATGACAAATCCCTGCGCCGGTTTGGTCGCCCGAAGTTTGGTCGCTTCGGCGCTCTTGGCGTTCACTTCGTCCTGCTTTTTCTTGTCGTAAAGATCGAGCGAATAGAGGGCGAGCGCGGAGGGGTATTTCTTGATGAGGGCGGATTGTTCCGGAGTGCGATCTTTATCGACCGTGGCGCGGGCCTTGCGGTAGGGTTCACGCTCGGCTTCGGGGAGTTTCAGGATCTCCACCTCGAAAATTTCGTCGAGGAATTTCTTACTCATGGCCCGGGCATCTGCGTCGATCGCGGCGGCGGCTTTTTCGATCTCCGCTGCCTTGGTCTGTTCTTCAGGGGTGTAGAGCGAATAGAGCCGCTGTGCCGGGGCACGCCAGGTCTGCCAGTTGAAAGCCGGATCAAAAATCGCGCGGAGTCGGTAGTAGTCATCCTGCGTGATCGGGTCGAAACGATGATCGTGGCACTGGGCGCACGCCACCGTGAGGCCCATCAGCGACGAACTCACGATTTTCATTTCTTCGGCGATGACCTGATTCCGGGCCAGATTCTGATCATCGACCGGGTCACCGGTCCCGTCGGGAGCCATGCGCAGAAAGGCGGTAGCGACGAGCTGATCGAGCCGCCTCCGCTCTAGAACGACCTTTTGGGTGTCCGCGTGGGTGGCACCGGCAAGTTCGTCGCCGGCGAGTTGCTCCTGAATGAACTCGTCCCATGGCTTGTCCTCGTTCATTGAGCGAATGACATAGTCCCGGTAGCGCCAGGCGTGGGGTCGGGCCGAGTCGGCCTCGGTGTAACCGTTGGAG